>CAMJAZ010000345.1 GCA_946403735.1 uncultured Selenomonadales bacterium | reverse complement strand
AGGACGATTAGTCTATACTACGCTATAGTGCCGCTGATTATCAACTTTCGCCGTCTGATTTTTATTTTTCACCTCTAATTAAAAATTTTTCTTTAAATATAAAAACGTAATATAGCATCTTGCAATTTTTTTTGCACCGTTTCATCCTAAAGCAAGGGGCTTTCACGGCGCGTCTTCGGTAAAAAAATTTTTATACTGGTGAAGAGCGGTGACAAGTTCAGAATCTTTAATGGCGGCAAAAAAATTTTCATCAAGCTTTACGCTTAGTCGAAGTGGGCACAGAATATCGACGAGTAATAACCGAAATCTTCATTGGGAAAAATTTTGCTGAAATTAGAGTCGGCGTATTTGTATTCGACAAGCAATTGAATAACTTTTTTGAGAATGTCGGGAATAATTTCGTACTTTTTTAGAGCTTTAATTAACAGTCGACAAAATTTTTAATTGCCCAGAGCAGCTACAAGTACGTCTTTATTTATACGCATTTTGATAATATAGTCGTCAGCACTTTCAAGTTTAGCCTCGCCAGTTACGATTGGGTCAAGTACAGAAATTTCCGCGCCTGTTTCTCGCGCAATGGTATCAGCCGCCTTCGGTGAATATTGCGGTTCAATGAAAAGAATTTTGACGGGCAATGAATTAACTTTTTCAATCGTTTCTTTCAATTCTTGCGGCGTAGGTTCAGTGCCAGGTTCGCGCTCAATAACCGATACGATGTTCAATTTAAATTCCGCCGCGAAGTATGGGAACGCTTCATGGAACGTTACAATATCTTTGTTCGGCAGATTGTCAAGTGCTAAATGCATTTCGTCGCGAAGGGCTGAAAGTTTGTTGAGATATTCAAGCGCATTTTTTTTGTAAGCATCAGCATGCGCGGGGTCGACTTCACAAAGTTGTTGAGTAATCGCCTTAACCTGTTGCATTGAATACGTAACGCTCATCCATACGTGCGGATTAAATTCGTCGCCGTCTTTCAACAAATAAATTTCGTCGGACTTTGACGCGTCAATAATTTTTAAATCTTTCTGCGCGGAAGTGACTTTGTCTAAAAAATTTTCCATACCAAGACCGTTGACAATAAAAATATCAGCCGTTTCAAGCGTCTTCATATCTTCAGTAGTCAGTTGGTAATCGTGCAGGCAACCAGTCTGCGGCTTAGTCAAATTCACAACTTCGACGCCGTCAACGTTACCAGCAATGTTAATCGTTTCAATGTAAATTGGATAAAACGACGTAACAATTTTTAATTTGTTAGGGTCTTTGGTATTTTCGCCACAACCCGTAAAAAAAAGAATCACAGCTAAAACTGTGATTAAGCTAAAAATTTTTTTCATAATTAAGATGGTAACTCCTCAATGCTTTTAATGTAGTTGCACTCAAGAATAACAAATTAAATTGTGTGCATTTGAATTGCGCTTGTACCGCCCATGCCGTATTTCATGCCGCTAGTCATAACTACAACGTCGCCTTCCTTAACGATACCGCGTTCAGCCGCATTTTTCTTTGCATAGTCAGCCAGTTCCTCTTGCTCAAGGATTGGCACGTTGGGAACTGCGATAACGCCGCGCCGTAAGTTCAAGTGACGAGCTAACATTTGATTAGGCGTAAAGGCAACAATCGGAGCTTGTGGACGATATTTAGAAACACTGCGCGTAGTATAGCCAGACTTAGTAGGCGTAATGATAGCCGCCGCGTTGAGTTCGTAGGCAAGCTGAACCGTAGCGTGTGCAATGGCGTCTGTCTGTGAATATTTTTTCGCAATGCCGCGATTCATAAAAATTGTTTCGTACTCAATCGATTCTTCAACGCGCTGTGCAATCTTACACATTGTCGCCGTAGCCTCAACAGGATATTTGCCGCTAGCCGTTTCGCCGCTTAACATAATGACATCTGCGCCGTCCCAAATTGCATTGCCAACATCAGAAACTTCTGCGCGGGTAGGACGCGGATTCGTTGTCATACTTTCTAACATTTGAGTTGCAACGATAACTGGTTTTCCGACGGCGTTACATTTTTTTATAATATCTTTCTGAATAATCGGCACTTCTTCCGCAGGAATTTCAACGCCCAAATCGCCGCGTGCAACCATAATTCCATCAGAGACCGCAATAATTTCGTCGATATTTTGAACGCCAGCAAGATTTTCTATCTTCGGAATAATTTCCATTTGTCCGCCGTGACGAGCAATAAGTTTGCGAATTTCTTCAACGTCAGACGCGCGTTGAATGAAACTTGCCGCTACGAAGTCCATATGATTTTCAATGCCGAAGATAATATCTTTTTCATCTTGTTCAGAAATTGCGGGAAGTCCCAATGCAACACCAGGCGCGGCAACACGTTTTCTTGTACTCATCTTGCCAGAATTTAAAATCGTCGTGTGAATATCTTTGTCAACAATTTCATCAACTTTAAGTTCAACAAGTCCGTCACTCAAAAGGAGTTTATCGCCAGGCTTAACTTCGGTATAAAGCAACTTATGATTAACTGAAACGTGCGTTTCGTCACCAGGTTCATCAGACTGCGTTAAGATAAATTTATTTCCAGCCGTGAGTTGAACTGAACCGTTGGCAAATTCGCCGAGCCGCATTTCAGGACCTTTAGTGTCGAGAATCAGCGAAATGACGCAGTCAGTTTTTTTAGCCGCCGCCTTTACCGCGTCGATACGTTTTTTGTGTTCTTCATGCGTACCGTGTGAAAAGTTGAAACGTGCGCAGTTCATGCCGTTCAAAATCAGCTGTTCGATAATTCCTTCGCCGTCAGTCGCAGGACCTTGCGTACAAATAATTTTCGTTTTCTTAAGCATTACAAGACCGTTACTGAGAACTTATAAAAAGTAGTAAACTTTTATGTCCCATTC
The DNA here is from genome assembly GCA_946403735.1 of uncultured Selenomonadales bacterium. GTDB lineage: Bacteria > Bacillota > Negativicutes > Selenomonadales > Selenomonadaceae > Quinella. Next base: position 50 of record CAMJAZ010000345.1, on the reverse strand, counting down.
CTGCTTCATTGAATCCGCTTTCGCCTTCGCTACTCACGTTTGCTGTGATT
>CAMJAZ010000344.1 GCA_946403735.1 uncultured Selenomonadales bacterium | reverse complement strand
CGTTGGTCATTGAATCTGTAAACAAGATTAGCCGCAAGTACGTCGAACTTCGCCATTTTTTCAAGTTCAATCAAGCGCGGAATGCCATAATTAAAATCGTGGTTGCCAGGCGTCATAGCGTTAAGCCCTGCGATATTTAAAAATTTTACCATATTTTCGCCTTTGCTGATGTTTATGTCGGGCATACCGTGCCAAGTATCTCCAGCATCAAGCCAAAGGCTATTTTTATTTTCAGCTTTCAAAGTTTTAATTGCCGCGACCATTTCAGCTAAGCCCATACTTTTCCCGCGATCATCAGTGTTTAAAACACGCGCGTGAAAGTCATTTGTATGCAAAATGACAAGTTCCTCCGCCTCAACATTCGCTGTAAAAAAAATTATCGACGCTAAAATTATCGCGCCAATAAAATTTTTAAAACATTGCATAAAAAATCCCCCCAATTAACTTTTTATAGAAATTTTATCATCAATTCATTTTAAAGGCTAGTATTTTGCAAGAAATTATTTTTATGTTAAAATTCTACTGGTGAATTTAATGAAAATTTATTTACAGCCTAAATATGTTAGCGAATTTCAATGCGACGGAAAAATTTGTCCAAAAAATTGTTGCAAACGTAATTGGAAAATTTCTATCGACGCTGAAACTTACGAAAAATATTTGAAATTTGAAGGCGTCGAACACGAATTGACGCGAAATATTTTAAAAAATGACGGAGAATATTTCATTCAACAAATTGATGGCGCTTGTCCATTTTTAAATTCAAATGGTTTATGCTCCATTCAGTTGGAACGCGGCGAAGAAAATATTTCACAAATTTGCAGGAGTTATCCACGTCAACTTTATAAATTCGGCGGGCTGATTGAACGAAGTTTGACTATAACTTGTCCACTTGCCGCTAATTTAGTTTTAAATCCTAATCGGCGAATCGAATTTGAAACGAAAGAAATTATTTTGCCAGATTGGGCGCAACGTCAAATTTTCGTGAATGAACCAAATATTTCACAAAAAATTTTGCCTTACGCAGTAGAAATTCAGCTGACGGCAATTTCAATTCTTCAAGAAAAAAGATTGTCTATTGACGGACGACTAATCGTACTTGGATTTTATTTGCGACAAGTCGAAGAAATTTTTCTGCGCGGCGATTTAGAAACAATTTCGACACTTAATAAAATTTACACGTCGGAAGAATTTTTTGTAGGACAAATGCCATTGCTAATTTCTAGCGTAAATTTTCAGCCTAAAAATTTTTTCGCGCTGATGTCAAACGTTATTGCAAAAATTCGTGACGGAACGGCAGAAAAATTTTTGCGTCAAATAGACTTCAACATTTCTGATAAAGTTCGTAAAAAATTTTTGAAAAAGTACGCGCAGACGCTGGAAAATTATTTGGTCAACGAATTTTTCGGTGGCGCTTATCCATTCAAAATTGAAGGCACGATTCAGCACAACTATGCTGTTTTCGCCGTGAATTATAAAATTGTCGAATCAACGGCGCTTTCAATGTTCAATAAACCTGCGCGGAAAATTTTTGAAATGATTAGTGAACTTGCCGTAGATTTAAATCACAACAACAATTTTTTAAACGCAATAACTGACGAAGTAAAAAATTTTGCTGATATTACGATTTTAATGAATAAACTTTTTAGGGGGAAAAATTTTGAATAGAGCATTGAAAAATTTTGTATCAGACGGAATAAAAAATTGTAAAATTTTAGTAGTCGGCGACGTAATGTTGGACAAATATTATTTCGGCGAAGTTTCGCGCATTTCTCCTGAAGCGCCAGTGCCGATAAATCACGTCACGAAGGTTAAAGAAACTTTAGGCGGCGCGGCGAATGTTGCGCACAATTTGGCGCGGCTCGGCTGTCAAACTTTTTTAATTTCGCAAATTGGCAAAGATAATCACGGCGACGTTTTCTTTAAAAAATTAAAAAGTTATGGCGTTGACGGCTCAAAAATTTTCCGCGCAGATAAACCTACCACGACAAAAATTCGCGTGATAAGCGGTCATCAGCAAATGTTGCGTCTTGATTTTGAAGATACCGCAGAAATTGACGGCGACGCGGAAAAAATTTTTTTAGAAAATGTTTTTGCGGAAATTGAAAAAGTCGACGCTGTAATAATTTCTGACTACGGAAAAGGTGTTTGTTCCGAAGAAATTTGCCAGAAAATTATTTGTAGCTGTCGACAGTTAAAAAAAATCGTTATGGTTGATCCGAAGGGCGACGATTGGTCGAAATATAGTTCCGCAAATTTTATCACGCCAAATTTAAAAGAATTTAACGCCGTTTTGCCGAAAAAAATTTCAAACGTCGACGCCGAAATTGAAAAATCTGCACGGCAAATTATAAAAAAATTTAATTTAAATGGAATTTTAGTTACGCGCTCTGCAGAAGGTTTGACGTTAGTTGACGGTAAAAAAATTTCTCACATAAAAGCACACGCGCAAGAAGTTTTCGACGTTTCAGGCGCTGGCGATACCGTCATTGCAGTTTTCACTTTGGCACTTGCAGGCGGAATTGATTCAGCGGCGGCGGCGTATCTTGCAAACGTTGCGGCAGGCGTCGTCGTGGCAAAAGTTGGAACTTACGCAGTCAGTAACGATGAACTTTTAGCGGCGTTGGAAAATTCTTTATGAAAATCTCAAAAATAATTTTTTTCGCGATTTTTGCAGTCGCGGGATTTTTTTTTGGCTTAATGAACGGTTCAGTTGAAATTGGCGCGGCGGAAATTTTTAAAAATTTTTTCGGCGAAAGTTCATTAAACGAAACACAACGCCAAATTTTAGAAAATATTCGTCTGCCGCGAACAATCGCCGCAATGTTAGTCGGAATAAATTTAGCATTGTCGGGAGCAATTTTGCAAGCCGTAATGGAAAATCCATTGGCAGACCCGCACATAATCGGAA
>CAMJAZ010000343.1 GCA_946403735.1 uncultured Selenomonadales bacterium | reverse complement strand
GCCTTCAATTTATCTTGCGCAACATATTCGCCGCGTTCATACATTCTAGCAATTCGATATTTCGCGCCGTCATCACCAAGTTTATCAAGCTGGTGAAAAATTTCAAACGCACGCTTTTTATCTTCCAAGCTTTTATCGCAATTCGGCGTATAATCTTCATCGGCGTAATAAATATTTGCCAAGTTGTACAGCGCCTCAATTTTTGCGTCAAACTTTTTATCGCCGTCATAAAAAAGTTCATAGTCAGCGGCGTTTTTCTCAAAAGATTTTGTAATCCATTCAAGCGCCTTTGATTCATCTTTCGGCACGAGTTCGCCCTTCAAATAAATTTCTGCAAGTTCGCTCATTGATTGAGTGTTGCCCAATTCTGCCGACTGCTTGAATAATTTGAAAGCTTTATCCAAATTTTTTTCGACACCGTCGCCATTCCAATACATTGTTGCAAGATCATAGCCGTAACGCGGATCACGCTGTGCCATTTTTTCACGCCACTTGAACGACTTCAATTTATTTTCGGGTGTATCGGGCATTGAAAAATAGTAAATATCCGCCAATGCGTCCATAACTTTTAAATCTTTATCGCCGCTAAAATCTTTTTGCAAAAGCAATGATATGGAATGACTTTCAAAACTTTTTTCCAGCCATTTGTACGCTTCCGTTTCATCGTCAAAATATTTTATAAGGCAGGTCGCCAATTCTTGAACTCTGTTAAAATTTCCAATTTCTGCGGCTTTCGTGTAAAGTTTAATCGCTTCATCTACATTTTTATCAGTTCCGAGGCCTTTCAACAGACAATCGGCAAGTGAATTCATTGAATCCGTGTCGCCGAGTTCGGCACCGCGCCTGTACCATTTTACAGCCTCCGATTTATTTTTCAAGACGCCGTAACCGTATTGGTACATAAATCCAATTTCATTCATCGCCTTGAAACTTCCCGCGTCGAGAGCTTTAATAAAATGATTCATCGCTTGTTCGTAATCTTTGTCAACGTCGCCGAAACCATGCAAATAATCTGTGCCTTTGTCGAGTAATTCTTCTGAAGTCATTTCAATTTCCCTTCAATCCCATTAAATGACGGAAACATTTTGCAAACAAATCTATATTCTCCTGAACTTTTTCGTAGTAAATTTTGTCGGCGTCCCAAATTTATTGCGGAATTTCTTCACCGTTAAACTTGACGGCGTGCAAGCCCTTTTCGTCGGGTTCTTGTGAAACTTCCATTGGCAAGATAGCGTTATCAAGCAAACTACAAAATTGCTTATCGTGTCATTTATTAAACGGACTGTCGGGATAATCGTCGCGTATTTGCTCAAAAGACCACAACATTTTTTCGATTGTTCCGCGCCACGATGTTATTTCCGTTGACTGTTCGTCGCCACAATCGGAAAATTCCAGCGGAACACCAAAAATTTTGTAGCTCAAAAAATCTTTCAAGCCCGCCGCTATGTAAAACGAAAATGTGTAAAATAAATTCCAACGCTCAAACGACGTAAAGCGGGGAACACTCGGCAAATCGAATTTCTTCCGCGTCGCCAACTTTTTAAGTTATCTTTTGTTCATTTAAAGACCTCCTCAATCTTCAATATCTTCGGTGAAAAACGGTTCGACGCCGTCGGCTATCGGGTGACACTATAAATCATACAACATCACGGAGGGATTGAGTATGTTTGGCGTCGGTACTAAAAAAATGTTGAATATTATGATTCTGAAAATATTGGACGTTATTCAGATGAGCGGCGCCCGCTTACTCAAAAACGTATTCTTGAACTTTTGGAGATTGAATACTCCACAACTCTTTCAAAAACTCAAGCCAAGCGCTTAATCTACAAATTAAAAAATCTCGGCTCAAATCTCTTCAGCGCCAAAGTCAGCCATATTTGCAATTTGCCGTAACTTAATCACTCCAACAACAAATGAGTGATTATCAATCTTGACGTGCTTAACGACGCCATAAGCAGAAAAATCAAATGGCGGCTACAAACGGGCGATATTATCTTATCTGCAACACCGACGGGCACGACAACATTTCTCATTATCGTATCGACAAGATGACCAATGTTAAAATGTTAGTCAGAAATACCGCCGAGTTTATTGCAAATTCTCATTAGAGAGCCTGCGACAAATTTCACGATATTTAAGCGCCGATTCATTATCTGGCTTTAACTCCAAAACTTTTTCAAAATTTTTCAGCGCCAATTTATAATTATTGCCCCATTTTAAAACGGCAAGTCCGCGTTGAAGATAAGCTTCGGAAAAATTTTTGTCTATATCTATGATCTTATCAAAATACTTGCAAGCAAGGATACTGTCATTTAAATCCCACTCGGTGTAAGAAGTTCCCAATTCAGAATGGGCTAACCCCAGCAGAAAATAAATTTCTTTTGCCAAAGCCGAATCAAATCGGACAAAATTTAACGCTTGATTGCAGTAAGCGACGGCATTATTATATTTTCCCTCATCATAATTTTTTCGAGCTTCTTCAAGTTTTTTCTTGGCAATTACGTCATCATTCATGGCAAATTCTCCATTCAACTTTTTTTTATTATTTTAACCTGTTTAAAGTAAACAAATTTTTGTACATACAACAAATCCTTGATAAAGGTTCACCGATATTTTAAATAACAACTAAATGACTGGGCAAGCGATTTTCACTTCAAGCCGACTCAACTTATCGCATTACTTGCTTTGCCCGAAGGCGACGAAGAAAAGTTTATCGCCGAAAAAGCCGCCGAAGATAACCCCGCCGACCAGATGACCATTAAGCAACTTCGCGCTGAAATTGCTCAATGGAAGGCGTCTTTAGCACAGGCTGATCACGATCACAATATGGCTTTGATTTAAATCGCTGAACTTCAAGATACTGTTCAATCACTTAACGAGCAGATTTATAAAAGCGCGACTTTGCTGTA
>CAMJAZ010000342.1 GCA_946403735.1 uncultured Selenomonadales bacterium | reverse complement strand
TCAACTGAAGAAAATTATAACAGCTAATTTATTTTTTGTCTATGAAAATTTCTTGAATAAAAAATTATTTTTTATGGGTAAAAAATTTTGCTAACATTTCCATTAATTTTGCAATGGAGGTTGATAAAAATGACACGAATAAATTTTCATGAAGGCGTTGAAATATTGACGTATGGCGATTTACTCGAACTCGGCAAGACGGCTGATAAAATTTGCCGCGAAAAATTCGGCGACGTGAAAACTTTCATCATTGACAGAAATATTAACTATACTAACGTCTGCAAGAATGAGTGTAAATTCTGCGCGTTTTGGCGGCGAAAAAATCATAAAGACGCTTACGTTTTGAGTCACGAAGAAATTTTAGAAAAAGTTCGTGAAACGGTCGACGCTGGCGGAACGCAAGTTATGATTCAAGGCGGCTTGCATCCCGACTTACCGTTGAACTATTACGAAGAAATGTTGCGTGAGATTAAAAAAAATTTTAACGTGACGATTCATTCTTTCACGGCGACGGAAATTTTACACTTCGCGCAGATTGAAGGCATTACGATTTTAGACACGTTGAAACGTTTGCAAGCGGCAGGACTTGACAGTTTACCTGGCGGCGGTGCTGAAATTTTAGTGGACGAAGTTAGACAAAAAATTTCTCCCAAAAAAATTATGACGGATGATTGGCTGAACGTTATGAAAACTGCGCATTCAATCGGTATGAAGACTACCGCGACAATGGTTATTGGATTCGGCGAAAGTTTTTCTCAACGCGTCGAACATATGAAAAAAATTCGTGACTTGCAAGACGAAACTGGCGGCTTTCGTGCATTCATAACGTGGACTTATCAGCCGAAAAATACTGAGTTGGGCGGCGAAAAAGTAAATTCGTGGGATTATATGAAAACATTAGCCGTCACGCGGATTTTTTTAGATAACGTCGAACATATTCAAGGTTCATGGGTTACGCAAGGTGAAAGAATTGGACAGTTGACGTTAGGATTTGGCGCGGACGATTTAGGCAGCATTATGCTTGAAGAAAATGTTGTACGTGCGGCGGGAACTGCTTTTGAGATGTCAAAAAATAAAATGGTGAATTTGATTCGTGACGCAAAAAAAATTCCCGCGCAGAGAAATACCTGCTACGAGATTTTGAAACGTTATTGAAAAATTTTTCAAATGATTTAACGCTAACTAGTTAGACAATCTTTCACTTTTAGTTTTTAAATTGCTTTTTTCCTAATTCTTAATTCTACATTCTTAATTCTTAATTCAAAAAAAGTGGTGCGCTCGGCGGGAATCGAACCCACGCTTTCAGCTCCGGAGGCTAACGTCATATCCACTTGACTACGAGCACACTTCATAAATTGAAAGAAATTTTATCACAAAATTTTTTTATGTCAAATTACAAGCAAAGAAGTTTATCAAGTTTTTCTTTATCAAAGCCGACAACGTATTCTTCGCCGTCAATCGTAGTCACGGGAACAAGATTATCACCAGAAATTTTTATGCATTCTTTGGCGTAATCTTCGTTGTAATCGATATTTCTTTCTTCGTACTCAACTTCAAGCTTATCAAGATATTTTTTAACCTTGTGACACCAAGGGCATTCTTCAATCGAATAAACGATGACCATAAAAAATTTTCCTTTCTACGCAGATTTTTTCAATGCGCCTTCAATCGCAATGGCAAGCTGATCGCCGCAGGAAGTTCCACGACCGCCGCAGTCATTACCTTTCAAAAGGTCTGCAATTTCTTTAGCGTCTTTACCTTCGACAAGTTTTCCGATAGCAAGCAAATTTCCTGGACAGCCGCCGAAAAATTTCACGTTATGAAGTTTATTTTCGTCGTCAATATCAAAAATAATCTGCTTAGAACAAACGCGTTGCGGCGTGTAAACAAAATTTTTCATCCTAAAATCTCCCTATCTTGAAATAAATTTTGCGTAATGATATATTGGTACGGAAAAAAAATCAAGTACGCAGTTTTTGTTTATCAAGTAAAAAAAATCTTATCGAAAGGAATTTTAAATTGGATTCTACAATTTGCGGCTTGCGAAAAGCTTTAAACATTATCGGCGGCAAGTGGAAAATTTTAATTCTATGCACAATTTACGAATGCGGCGTAATGCGTTACGGCGAATTGAAAAGAAAAATTGACGGCATAACAAATACAATGCTTGCGCAGTCACTTCATGAATTGGAAGAGGCGCAACTGGTCACGCGGCAACAATTTAATGAAATGCCTTTGCGCGTGGAATATTCGCTTACGCCAAAATGTGAAACGCTTATTCCGATTTTGCTGGAACTCAAAGATTGGAGTGAAAAAAATATTTGAAACAAAATGAAACGATTAGCGCCATTGCAACCGCTACAGGTTCAGCAGGAATCGGGATTGTACGGCTTAGCGGCGTTGATTCGATTGAAATTGCCGATAAAATTTTCTGCGCGGCGAATCAGCAAAAACTTTGTGACGCTGACGACAGAAAAATTATTTTCGGTCACATAAAAAATTTTGACGGCGAACTTGTCGACGAAGTTATTATTTTGCTTATGCGTGCGCCGAAGTCTTACACAAAAGAAAATGTTGTGGAAATTCAATGTCACGGCGGCAGTGAAGTTTTGCGCGAAATTTTAAAATTAACTTTTCAAGCTGGCGCTAGACCTGCTGAACGCGGCGAATTTACTAAACGCGCCTTTCTCAACGGTCGTATCGATTTATCACAAGCTCAAGCCGTTTTAGACGTGATACAGGCGAAAACTTCCACTGCGTTGAACATTGCGCAAAATCGTTTAAGCGGCAAGACTTCTAAAAAAATTCGTGACATTCGCCAAAATATTTTAAACGTCCTTGCCCATATCGACGCGCTGATTGACTTTCCCGAAGATGATATTGACGCCGTTACTTTGAATGAAATGGATGAAA
>CAMJAZ010000341.1 GCA_946403735.1 uncultured Selenomonadales bacterium | reverse complement strand
CCCGCGTTTGCGCCTAAGTATTTTTTCGGAACTGCAGTGACTAACTTTCGCTAGTCTTCGTGATTAAATTTTAGGAAAGTCTGAATCCTTCAAGATTCAAGTCTATAGCCGTTTAGTTTTGTTGTGCGGCTACAGTTTTCAACCTTGAAAAATTTCATTGAACTACATTTTCTAGCAAAATCGTTGTAATTTGCGGCGTCCACTTTATCTGATAGCCGCTGTGTCCGTTTCTTGTATACGGCATTGATTCAGCGTACTTTTTGCCTTCATCTGTCAAGCGATAGCCTTTGTCGTCTTTTACCTGCAAGCCTTTTTCGACGAGCTTTTCATTTACTTTACGCGGCGACAAATTTATCTGCTTTCCAATCTCCGTAGGCGTCAACGTTCCAATTTCGTGTTCTGCTGGCGGTACAAGTTCTTTTAGCGGCGTTAAATCGAAGTTGTAATAATCGCTAATGGCGTCCGTAGCTTTTAAAAGTGATATGCCTTTTTGTACTCCGAATGTGTTTTGAAGTGCCATACTCATCGCGCCAATTTCCATTACCATTTGCGAAGGTTTAACTTCCTCTTTAGATATAAATTTGATTCTTTCTTGACGATTGAAATAATTTTCTTCAAGCGTTTCAAAAACTTCCCACGCCTTATCAGTACCGAGCATTTTGCTATGTCTTGCCGCGCCGCGTTTCGTCCAAAGGTACAACGTCCGCGTCATCGGCGAAATTTGCAAGTCACCGAAAGTTACCCGCAATTTATTAAGTTCTTCGCCTTCCAATTTGAAGTAGTGTTTACCTTCTGCGAATTTTTCTTTATTACTATTGAAGTTTTTAGTAATGTTGTGAACTTCGCATTCATAAAAATTCGCAAGTTGATCTGTTGTCAAAACGCGTTCGTCTGAATACTCAACTGGTATCAAACTAGTTTGCAAAGTCATATTTACACTTCCTTTCAGGATTTATTTGAATCATTCAAGATTCAAGTCTATAGCCGTCTAGCTTTTATGTGCGGCTACAGTTTTCAACCTTGAAAAATTTCTATGCGACAGTGACGTTTTTAGAATCAGATGAAAAGATTTCTTCGTCGCTTGCGTGAATTCTGGGTGTAAAAGGTTCGCCGAGCCAAATTGACTCTGTAGGGCTAGGCAAATCAACATAATCTTCAAAGGGGCTATATTTCATTGTGATAATCTGAATATCTTCGGTCTTGCACTTGATAACGTCGTCTTCATCGAAGTCAAAATCAGGATCGTAGTATTGAAAAATTATCCGCTTTTTTGTACGCTTTACCACTTTGTACATTTCTTTACACGGCTTGCCAAATTTGCTTTTTACAAAATAATAAATCTTACCTACCTCAAATTTTTTCAACTCCTGCGTTTGGGGCACTGCGCCTTTGTTGGCGATTGGAGTTTCCGACGTGTTAAGAATGTCTTTAACGGTATCAACTGCCACATTCTCAACGTTATCTGCCACGTAGAGCATTTGATTTTCATTTTTCATCTTTTATTTCTCCCCTCTGTAATGTTTTGAATCATTCAAGATTCAAGTCTATAGCCGTGTTGTTTTGAAGTGTGGCTATAGTTTTCAACCTTGAAAAATTTCTTAAGCGTTGCAAGTGTTTTTAATTGTGGCGAGCTTTTCTTCAAGTTGAGCAATTTTCAACTTAGCCCGTGCAAGTGCATCCTCTGCATACATTTCATGAAGCCCCGCATAAACATCTGCGCCGTCAACGTCGATAATAAGTTTAGTAGGGTTATATTCTTCGAGCCGTCGAAACATTGAGCGTAAACCGTAACCGCTAAGGTACTTACCGCAACGTGCCTCAAGCTCATTTCGGGTAACCTTTTCGCCGTCAAGTGTATAACGATTACAGCCTTTGATGAACTCCCGCGTTATTACCATTCAGCTTTTCTCCTCTCAAAAAAAATTTTAATTGTCCGAATCGTCGGGCTTGTACTCGAACAAATCACCTACATTGCAATTCAGATAAGCGCACAACTTATCGAGTACATCAAGCGTGATATGAAGGTTACGCCTATAATAAAGTTGCGTTAGTGTCGTCCGTGAAATGCCCGTGTCTTTAGCAACTTTGCTGATTTTCAATAACCTTTCGCCGAGTATGGCAGAAAATTTGTTGTATATCACTTTAAACAATCCTTTCCACCACCCTTTAATTTGTACAAATACCTGAACTTTTTAATGATTGAATTGTACATTATACTTTTTGTTTTGTCAATGGACATTTTGTTCAGATTGTTGTACAATTTATTAAGAGGTGATTATTTATGTTAAAAAGTAATTTGGCTGTCTTACTTGCCGAGCGTAACCTGAAAATCACTAAGGTTTCAAAGGATACCGGCATATCTCGGACTACTCTTACTGCGCTTTCTTATGACGCGAATCAAGGTATTCAGTTTGATACTCTCAACAATCTTTGCTTGTACTTGGGAGTTACTCCTGCGGAATTTTTTTGCTACGCTCCGTTTGAAGTTGATGTCAATGTGACTCGCGCTGATTCTTCTAAATTCAATGTCCGTTTGTCGTTTATCAATTCTCAGAAAAAACGCCTTGCCGAAGCTGTAGTTATCGCTAATACCGACTATGAAAAATTTGCAGAGGGGGTAACTCCCTTTAAAGGCAATTTGAATGTGATTATTGAGCCTTCAACTAACCCCGATGACGCTTTGATACTTAGTCGCTATCTTAAGCCCCTGTCGCCTGTTCTCCAGAAAGAAATTGAATTGAAGGTCGGGGTAGAAGTTGCGTCGTATTTCGTTGAAAAAGATATTGACGAAATTCAATACAAAGTTATCTGGGAGAAAATGTTTTTCTGAAAGCGATTACAGCCGTTGATGAACTCCCGCGTTACTACCATTCAGCTTTCCTCCTCAAAAATTTTTATTGCAAACTACCAATCTGTTGTCTTATAAT
>CAMJAZ010000340.1 GCA_946403735.1 uncultured Selenomonadales bacterium | reverse complement strand
TAAAGAATCAAGGTTTGCTACCGACGTCAATCATTGTATCTCAAAAAGATTAGTGAAAGTCGCAAAAGGCACCCACCGCGCTATTGTTATTGAAGACCTTAAAGGTATTCGCGACAGGGCAAAGAAAGGCGCGAGGAAAACGGTTTGTAAAACAATGCGACAAACTCTGTCAAGTTGGGCGTTTTATCAACTTCGGCAATTCATTGAGTACAAGGCGAAGGCGGCGGGTGTAACGATTATTTATGTAGACCCGCGCAATACGTCTAGAACTTGTTCAAAATGCGGACACGTTGATAAGAAAAGCCGAAAAGACCAAGAACATTTTGTCTGTACTTCGTGCGAATACGCGTTAAATGCAGACATCAATGCCGCGATTAACATTGCTAATCGTGGGGCTGAAGTCAGTCAGCCGTACGCGGTGGCGTAAGCTAACTGCAAACCCCCGCCTATGGGTTTACTGACTAAAGAAAATTATTCCATTTTGAATTGGAAAGGCGCAATTTATGGCGTCCCTGATATGGTTGTTGAAGTCCTTTCGCCTTCAACACGTGTCAGAGATTTGACCGTTAAAAAAGACGCTTACGAAACGAATGGCGTTAAAGAATATTGGATTGTCGATCCGTACATGAAAACTGTTGACGTTTATGTTTTACACGACGGCAAATATAAATTGGAAAATTCCTACGCTAAATATTCTGATTATGATTTTGAAAATCTTACCGACGAAGAAAAATCCGCCGTCAAATATGAAATTAAAGTTTCAATCTTAGATGACTTGTACGTCAAGATTGATGATATTTTTTCTTGGAGCTATGATTCTTAAGGAAGTGAAAAAATTGAATTTAAAAATTAGTTTAGCGCTAGCACTTTTGACGATGTTTCAATTTGTCGACGTGGAAGCCGCCGCGCCTATTGATAGGGAAATTGCAATTTTAGCGTCTGAGCAACCTAAAGAAACGCCGCCTGCTAAAGTTGCTGAAAGTTCTGCGCAAAATACTCCTAAATCTAAAAAGGAACTTGAGGAGGAAGAAAAGCGCCTTCGTGAAGAACGTCGCGCGGCCGAAAAAAAATTGCGTGAAGAAAAAGAGGCGGCACGTAAACAAATTGAGGCTGGGCGTAAAGAACAAATTAACGTACAGGAAGATAAACGCAATAGATCAACGCGCAATGTTTCAATGGAAAATATTTCTACGGCTAATGGAAATTCCAGCGTCGAAAGTTCCAACGCTGTCAATGCTGCTAACGGAAATTCAAGCGTCAAAAGTTCAGCAGAAATTCAACCTGTCGCCGTTCAAACTGCGCCTACTACTGGTATGCCCAATCCAATGGTTTCCTATGCAAGCTACGATGAACTTGCTAAAGCTGTAGGTTTCGCGCCGCTTTACATTCCAAAAAAATCTGGCTACACGGTCAACGAACTTTTCAGCATTAATAATAAAATTGCGGAGATTCGCTACGGCAGACGTTGGGAACCTGAAGTTTCTTTACACATTCGCACTTACAAACGCGCTCCTAATGAAGAGTTACAGGATATTAGCGGCGTGCAAGGTGCAAAATGGCGCGTCGATACATCTGGCGGAACGACGGTTTATGTTTCTAAAGTCAGCGATAATACAAACGCCGCCGCTTGGGCTTTTGGCAATTACACTTTTTCAGCTTACGTAGAAAATCTTTCATTCGCCGCATTCCACACTCTGGTTATTGAAGAGCTTGTAGACTTGACGACGCATTACTACGTAAATTAAATTTTCAAAAAAAAATTAGCCGTGACTTCCTCAACGAAGGTTACGGCTTTTTTTATATCAAGTATTTTGACGCTAAATTTATTTATGAAATTTATTTTGGCGATAATTTATTTCAAGTACGATTTACAATTCAGCCCATTCAAAAGGTCCAAGTGACGCGATACCTGCGCGGACAAATTCACGTACTGCATAGTAATTAACATTGTTCATAGTCATCGGATAATAAAATTGCGCGACGTGCCAAAAGTCCATAATCAATTTGTCTTCCCAACGATAAGCGCATTTTGCACCTTTTTTTATTTCGTCGGTATAGAAAACTGCTGAACGCTTACGTTTCGGCTTTTCTGGCGTATCATCTTCTGGACGCTTTTTGCAAATAGTTCTAAAAGTGTTGCAACATATAATCACATCGGGATTGATAAGTTCAATTTCTTTGCGAAGTTCCGTAGCATCTTCCTGCGCGAAATTACTGACCACTTTATATTGTGGGACTTTTTGCCCGTCACTCTTACGCAAATTAACAATGGCAATGGAGCGGATTAAATCATTTCGCTGATCGACAATAGATTTTTTCACGTAGGGGACGGGGTCAAAAAATGCGTCATTAACCGCTTGAATCCATACAGCCATTTTGAACATTAGCTTGGTGAAACAGCCTTTTTCATTCCATTCTGTAGCAAGGTCGTGACCTTCTGGGAATTTTTCGGTGTCATCGTACCCGCCAGCTTCAGGCATCACGAAACAAATTTTCGGCTCTTGTATCGCCCATTTTTCAGGATTGATTATGCCGTCACGAACAAATTTTCCATACGGTGCTTCATGTGGAATTTCATACGGTGCCTCTTGGGACAATTTTTTTGCGTGTTTTTCTGCCCACTTATCAAAAAGCTTTTCTAACTTTTGCGGTTGATAGCCCATAAAACCGCGCCTCCTCATTAATTTTAGTATTAAAAAACTTCCCATTAAAATCTTTATTATGGAAAATTTTTCGCTAAAATTTTCGCACAATTTTATTTTAACGTCAAGATTTTTTGTCATTCAATGCACCTTTTTATGCAAAAAATTTTTCAGCCTTCAAAAAGCTTGAGTGAAAAAATTCCGCGTGTTATAATCAATTCGTAATGCGTAATGAAAAAAATAATGGTAATTAAGCGGCATTTCCCAGCAACAGGCTGAATAATTAGGAA
>CAMJAZ010000339.1 GCA_946403735.1 uncultured Selenomonadales bacterium | reverse complement strand
TTTTTCATAATGCTTGCAGGGGTTGCATGGAAGCGTTTCGTGATTGCTGGACATCTTATCGAAAATATATGAAAGAGCAAAAGGAGTGATTATATGGCTACAGTTCAAGAAAAAATTGCTTTAATGCACGCCAAGAAGGAAAAAATTCTTCAAGGCGGCGGACAAAAACGTATTGACGCACAGCACGGCAAAGGTAAACTTACGGCGCGTGAACGTATTGAAATGTTTTTCGACGAAGGAACTTTTGTTGAACTTGATATGTTCGTAAAGCACCGTTGCACGAACTTTGGACAGGATAAAAAAGAATTACCTGGTGAAGGCGTCGTCATTGGCTACGGCACGGTAAACGGTCGTCTTGTGTATGCATTCGCGCAAGACTTCACTGTTGAAGGCGGTTCACTCGGCGAAAAGCACGCGCATAAAATCTGGAAAGTTATGGATGCGGCTATGAAAATGGGCGCTCCGCTTATCGGCATTAACGATTCTGGCGGCGCACGTATTCAAGAGGCAGTCGACGCACTTTCTGGTTACGCGGGAATTTTCTATCGTAACACGGCGGCATCTGGCGTCATTCCGCAAATTTCCGTAATTATGGGACCTTGTGCAGGCGGCGCAGTTTATTCCCCAGCTATCACCGACTTCATTTATATGGTTAAGAATACTAGCCAAATGTTCATCACTGGTCCTGCCGTTATAAAATCTGTTACGGCGGAGGAAGTTACGGCGGAAGAACTCGGCGGCGCTATGACTCACAATTCACGCAGTGGCGTTGCACATTTCGCGGCGGAAAATGAACAGGATTGTATTGATCAAATTCGTTACCTGCTTAGTTTCCTTCCTAGCAATAACCTTGAAGACCCGCCGATTGTCAAGACTGATGATGACCCCGACCGTATGGAAGATTCGCTTAACGAAATTATTCCTGACAATCCAAATGCGCCTTACGATATGAAAGACGTTATCCGCGCGATTGTCGACAATGGCGAATTTTATGAAGTTCATCAATACTTTGCAACGAACATCATCACTTGCTTTGCACGTTTCGACGGACGGACAGTTGGCATTATCGCGAATCAGCCTGCAGTTATGGCAGGTTGCCTTGACGTTGACGCATCTGACAAATCTGCGCGGTTTATACGTTTCTGCGACGCCTTCAACATTCCGCTTGTAAACTTAGTTGACGTACCAGGATTTTTGCCAGGCGTTGACCAAGAATATAACGGCATAATTCGTCACGGCGCAAAAATGCTTTACGCTTACAGTGAAGCGACTGTTCCAAAAGTCACGGTTATAACTCGTAAGGCTTACGGCGGAAGTTATATCGCTATGTGCTGTCGTGAACTCGGCGCGGATCAAGTTATGGCATGGCCAAGCGCTGAAATTGCAGTTATGGGACCTGCTGGCGCGGCAAATATTATTTTCCGCAAAGACCCTGACAAAGACCAAAAAACTGCTGAATACGTTGAAGAATTTGCGACACCTTACAAGGCGGCTGAACGCGGCTATGCTGATATGATTATTGAGCCGAAGGAAACGCGCCCGCTTATCATCACGGCGTTAAATGCTCTTGCCAGTAAGCGTGAAGTTGGACCTTCAAAGAAACATGGTAATATCCCGCTTTAATTTAATTAAGAATTTAAAATTAAGAATTAAGAATTTGAAATGCATAATGAAAAATTCTAAAAGCTAACACGGAGGAATTTTTTATGGCAACACAGATTAAACCTGAAATTATTGCGGCGATAACTGCGGCGATTCAGCAAATTATGGATAAGCCTTTCCAGGTTAAAGCCGTTGTAATCAAACGCAATGATAATTGGGCAATGGCGTCTAAACTCGGAATTAAAAGCTAAATATTTTTAAACCTAAAAATATTGGAGGAAAATTTTATGGCGACAAAAAAATTTAATGTCACGGTAAACGGTACCAAGTACGAAGTTGAAGTCGAAGAAGTTAAAGCGGCTGGTTCAGCTCCTGTAGCGTCTGCACCTAAGGCGGCAGCTCCTGCACCTGCTCCCGCACCTAAAGCGGCGGCACCTGCTCCTGTAGCAAAGGCAACTGCTGGCGCTGGTGAACATTCTATTGATTCGCCTATGCCTGGCAAAGTTATCAAACTCGTTGCTAGCGAAGGTCAAGCCGTTAAAGCTGGCGATGTCATCTTGATTCTTGAAGCTATGAAAATGCAAAATGAAATTACCGCTGATACCGACGGCACATTGAAAAAGTTCAACGTTGCGGCAGGTCAAAGCGTCAAGGCGCATGAATCTCTTGCTATTATCGGCTAACGGCTTATTGTAGAAATTTTTAACGATAAAATAAATTTAATCGTTGTCGTAAGTGGCAACGATTTTTTTTGCGAAAAAATATTTGGAGGGAAAATTTATGATAATCTTAGCGTCAGGCTCACCGCGTCGTGAAGAATTGTTGAAAAAAATCTGCGCGGAATTTTCAATCGTACCTTGTAACAGTGCTGAAATAAAAAATGCGGCTAATCCAAAAGATTTAGCCGTTGCCAATGCGAAGTTGAAGGCTGAAACAGTTGCTAAAAATTTTCCACAAGATGTAGTTATCGGCGCTGATACAATCGTCGTTTTGGACGGAAAAATTTTTGGCAAGCCCGACGGTGAACGCGGCGCATTTGAAATGCTGAAAAAACTTTCTGGCAAACGTCACGAAGTCATAACAGGTTTAGCGATTGTCACAGGCGGCAAAACTTTTACTGCGACGGAAACAACAGAAGTTTTTTTCGGCGAAATGACAGACGAAGAAATTTTAAACTACGTGGCGACAGGTGAACCGCTTGATAAATCTGGCTCGTACGCATTGCAAGGCGGTACCGCGCAGTTTATAGAAAAAATTCATGGCGACTGGTCAAACGTCGTAGGCTTGCCGTTGTACCGTTTACGTTTACTGGCTAAAAGAGTGAACATTAAAT
>CAMJAZ010000338.1 GCA_946403735.1 uncultured Selenomonadales bacterium | reverse complement strand
GGTTTTATTGTATTTGCTACCGTAGTTGATTCTTTAATGTGAACACTACCTAGTTACTTTTTCGGTACGGTTAGACTATCTGGCTTTGAAGGGCTTAACTCAAAACGGTTTGATTCCTTCGCCAAAAGTTTTACGCTGAATCCTTCGTCAACTTCGCGCCAAATTTCATCGGGCAAAGAAAGTTCCAGCCGCTTATTTGGCAAGCCATTTTTAAATTCTGGTACGGCGTACAAAACAACCGTTGACTTGTCGGCAAGCGAAATGTTCAGCCGTCCATCTTTTCGACAAGCTAAAAAAAGTTTTGGCGTCGCATCTGCGCTTGATTCGATAATCAGTTTACAATTTTTCGCGTGGGAAGTTTTATTGAAAAGTCCACTCGTACCCCATTCAAGGCGATAGGAAATTTCAACTTTCGGGCGATTATCCAGCGTCATGGTACTAGGCGGCGAATAAACCGTTGAGCCGTTACTAAGTTTGTATTCGCCTATAACCGTGATAAAAAGTTTTTCTTCTGGCATATGCGCTTGCGTTATGAAAGTGTCCTGCGCGTACTTCGTCGCGTAAATTCTATTCATATGCCGCGATTTAGCATCATCAATCGTCGCGAAAGTTTCTTCTGATTCGTCGGTACTAACTTTGTAATGAATCATATACGCATTTGTCGGCAACTTTTTCAGCGTCAATTTCAAGCCGCTTGAATCAACTGTCGTCCTGCGCTCATCAATTTCGCAAGGTTCAATATTCGCCGCGCTAATAATTTCATTGACAAGGAAAAAATTTTTCGTCGCGCTGACAACTGCAACGTTGACAACTTCGCCTTTTACGGGAAATTCGCAGGACTCGTCGGAACTTTTCACGCGCTTTAAAATTACGTCGTTTCCTAAAACTTCGTCAATTAAATCGATTGAACGATAATTTTTTGAACCGTTGCTGTTGGAAAGTTCCTCACTCTTCCCAACGTCTTGCGGCTTAACTTGTTTAAACCAAATTTCAAACTCGCCTGTATTCTGCCACGAAAATTTAATCTTACCATTTTTTAAATTGTACGTAAGATTTTCAACGGCACGCGGCGGAAATTCTGGCGTCAACTCAACCGTCAAGCCTTGACTGTACTTTAAAACTTGATTAGCTCGCCAAACTTTTGTCCCGTCCGTTTCAGCCAAAAACTTTTTCTGATTTTCGACGCGCTCTTTAGCCGAATAGTAAACACATTGCAAACGGTACGAATACTGTTTGAGATTTTTAACCGCCTTGTCGACGAATGGCGATTGTACGCAGTCAGCAACGACGACGCTATTTCCCGCGCTGTCTGTACGCAAAATTCTAACGCCTAAACAATTTTCAGCTGGCAACTTCCACGAAAATTTACATTGCCCGTCTTCAGTCTTCGCCACAAGTTTATTTTCTTCAATATCGCCGTAAAAAACGGTACTGCACGTCGTAGGGTCAGAAAGAGTCCCAAGCCTTACCGCGAAAATTGCGTAACCGTACAGAAAGCCTGATTTAATGTTCGTGTCAGTCAGTTCAAACTTTTCAATATTTTCCGCTACAAGTTCACCATCGCGCGGACTTTGTGGAATGCCTTCAAGTTTGCGAATCACGGTATACTTGACGCCCAAGTCATTAGCAGGTTGCCACGTCAGCTTACAGATTAAATTGGAATTTGGCGCCGTCATACTTGTTGACTTCGCATTGACTGAAATTTTTCCCATAAGCGCGGAACTGTTGACGGGTTGCGGAATATTTTCAGAAATAATCGCCGTAAGTTTAAGGGGGCGTTTCGGCTTGACAAGTTTTAATCTGTCCCGCGCAGGTCGATAGTCGGGAAGTTTACTTAAAATTTCCATGCAGTCGCCTACGACTTTGTCGGGATGAACAGTCAACGCAGGAAGTTTTGATTCAGCCCAACGCAAAAGTTCACGGCGTTTAATATCGGTAGCTATGCCGTTAATGCGCCATTCAATTTTCCGCAAGTCGATTGATTCAGGCTTGATAAGTTTAGTTCTCGCCAAAACTTTTATAACTTCCGTCATCAACGGTTTAACGTCTTCACTTTCAGACTTCGCGCCTCGATTAATCAAATCAAGCAAAGAATTCATATAGCTAACGTAGTAATTGTAGCGTCGCAGTTCATGAAATGAAAAATCACAGGATGGGCAATGTTCTACGGTAGCAGGAACTTTTTTTCCACACTTTGGACATTCGACGAAAAAGTTTTTGCCGCAAATTTTACAAGCCGCGCGTTCAGCCTCTTCGTGAGTACGGAAATTTTCAAATGCGCCGCAGTTGCCACAAGTCACGCAATAAAAATTTTCAACTGCGTTATCGACTGATTCGTAAGGGTCATTTAAAATTCCCGCCGCCTTATTGTACAGCGCCGCGCTACGTTCATAGTTCAAAAAATTAGGAAACGTGCTGCGTATACGATTTATGCAGTTGTCGGCAAAATTTTTATCGTGCTTGAACATATCGGGCGCCGCTTTAATTTTCGCGAAAAAGTTAGACAGCGTTTCAATTTGAAGTGAATGATCGTATTTCCATCTATTATCGTCCGTGTTAAAAATTTGCGTTTCGGCAAGATTTAACAGCGCCTTAAGTGACTGCCACGCGGGAATTGGCGAAGAAATTTTTTTAGCTTCCTTTTTAAAAATTTCGCAAAGTTCGTCGGTATCGCGTCGCTTGTAAAATTCGGCAGACGGTTCAATCTTATGTTCAAGGTAAAAAGCTAATTCGTAGAAATTATGAACTTCAGACGACCACGCATAATTTTGTTTGTCGGGAACTGTTCTAAATTCCGCGAAATATTTATCAAGCTCCTCCAGTACCGAATCAGCAATGAAAAAATTATTCAGCGTGTCGACGATAGATTTATCAGTCCGCGCTGAAATATTTATCAAGCTCCTCCAGTACCGAATCAGCAATGAAAAAATTATTCAGC
>CAMJAZ010000337.1 GCA_946403735.1 uncultured Selenomonadales bacterium | reverse complement strand
TGTTCAATTTGCCTTTCCAGCGAATCAATATTTTGTGCAAGAATCGCCGCGCCCTTGCTGATTAAAGTTGAAACGTCATCTGAATAATTTATGTCAAGACGACCAAGTTTTTCCTGCAAAACGTCACGAATCATCGGAATTTGAATTGAGCCGCCAGCTAAAATAATTTTATCGATACCGCCAATTTCCTGTGCCTTGTCACCTTCAACAATTCGCCGCGTAATTTCCGCCGTGTAATTTATTTTTTCGCGAATCAAATTTTCAAAATCTTTGCGGCTAACGTCGACGATATAATTTTCATTTTCGCCATTCGCCGTAAAAAATGGAAAAGTCGACGTAACATTTGAATCATCCGTCAAATTTTCCTTAACGTGGTTAGCTTCCTTATGAATCGCCACTAAATTTTTCTGGTAAAATTCTTCGTCAATGCCGTGTAAATCTTCGTCGAAGTCCATTTCATCGAAAGGGAATTTTGTACTGTATTCATCATTAGCCCAATTTAAAAGTTCCGCCGCTAAAATGTTCGTGAGCAAATCGCCGCCGCAATTCGCATCGCCGCCCGTGTCAATTTGCTGGAAAACGCCGTTTTGTTTTTGAATTAATGAAACGTCGAAAGTACCGCCGCCAAAATCGTAAATTAAAAGTCGTTCAGCGTTTGAATCGTCGTCGGAAAGTGCCGCAACTGCCGCCGCCGTTGGTTCGTAGACAAGCTTAATTTGATTTACTTTTAAGTTCATGGCAGATGCCGCCGCAGTTTTAATCGCCGTGACAGCAGTATTTTTAAATTTGGCTGGGACGGTAATAACTGCGCGGTCAATCAATCCATCTTCCGTACCGAATTTTTTCACAAGATAATTTTGTACAAGCGTCATCAATTTGTTAAGAAACATTCTGACGGCGGCTTTAGGCTGAACTCTAAACGTTGTGCCGTCTTCAAGCGTGACGATGTAGGGAATATTATCTTCATTGAGTTTGAGTTTAAAGCTGGAAACTTTTGCGGCAGGATTTTTAGCGCTAAGATTCAACGCCTCCTGCCCAATGAAATAATCGTCTTTCGTCTTGAAGTACAAAACGCTAGGAATCAGCGGCGACCCATTGACTTTGAAGGTACGCAAATTTTTAGTATTTTTGCCGTAACTTACGACAGAATTTGTTGTGCCGAAGTCAAGACCTATAGCAGTTCCCATTTAATTTCTCCTTTTTTAGTGCGTAGTAAGTAGTTAGTAGGTTTCATTACGAATTACGCATTACGAATTTCCAATTAATACAAGATCATTTCATCAAGGTGCATTGTCTGCGGCGTGCCGAAAATTCCAAAATGCCGTTCAAAGTACAAATCAATTTCCGCGTTGCTAACGTCCATAAATAAAATTTTCAGCAGTTCAATTTTATTCAGTGCCGAATCAGTTTTAGCGTCGGGCAGGTACATTAAAAATTTTCCAGCGTTGAAATATACCCGCGCAGTTGGAAACAAACTTTGTGTCGCAAGTCGAAACATTAACTTCCGCCCTTGTGAAAGTTCTTGCAACTTCAAAGCTCGCAAGATTAAATTTTGTTCAACGTCATCAAGCGTTGCGAAAATTTTTTTAACCGCGTCGCCAAAGTAGCCGCCTTCAATTTCTTCACGCAAAATTTGTTCATAAAAATTCGTTGGAAAAGTCTGCAACTCTGCGCGAATTTCGTTAAAAATTTTCTCCAGCGCAAGGTATAATTCCTCATTCATCGCGTTCACCTGCCCAGTTAAATTCAGGGTAGCGCTCTTCCAAAAAATTCAGCACGTAGTTAGCGTAGTCAGTCAAAAAAAGTTCATCGCCAGAAAATTTTACGCTACAAGTTGGCAACTGTCTTTTTGCACGAAGTAAATTTTCATCAGCCGAAGTGAAATATTTATGTTCGCCGCTGTAACGTTTAACGTTAGCATTGCCGCCGAATTTTTCAAAACGACACGAATAATTTTCACGCGATAAACATTTCAGCACAAAGCTAATATCACCTGCCGTACGTAAACGCGGCTTGCTGAAAATTTTTGAGTGAATTTTACTTTTCAGCGGCAAAATTTTTATCAAGTCGCATTCACCGTCAGGAAATTCACGCGGCGTCTTCAAAATAATTTGCCCGTCAGATTTAACAAATTCCAATTCGTCATCTAAATTCGCGTCGCTGTTCGGCACAATGTATGTTGCCGCGTCAATGCCGTCTGTGTAGCCGTATTCGTACAAATCGCCAACTTTATGTTGCCATTGCTCGGTGCAGGATTTAATTTTCACGTTCCAATAAAATTTTTCATTCATCAAAAGTTTTCCTTGCAAATTATTTTCCGCCAGCTTGAAATTTAAATCGGCAAGGCGCGTGAAATCTTCCTTCGACTTACCAGCAATGCGAATGTCAACAGCTCGCCGTGCATACGGTGAAAAAATTTGACAGGAAATTTTATAAATTTGTGACAGACGGAAAATCTTATGTTCCGCTTCGACAAATTGATAATTCGGCTTAAGCTGGTAAGTGAAACCGTCGCCTTGAAAATTTTTGTTGAGGTACGCGGCAAAATCTTCGTAGGGTACGCGCAAAAAAAATGGACCGTGCGGCAAAGTATTCGGCTCGCCGTAAAGGTCTCCAAATGAATTTTGCGTATCGGCAAAAAAAATACAGCCCGTGATTTTCAAAGGCTCAAGATTTTTTGATTCAACTATTGACGTTTCAATTTCAATAATTTTTTCGTCAGCATTGCGAAATTCCATTTCGGCGCTTGACTTGATTTTCAGCAATTCCGCCTTTATATCTTTTCGCAAATCTGAAATTAAGAAATCGGGAATTAATTTTTCCAAAAATTTTTCTGTATCTATTGACATTACGTCCTCCCTTTTAGGTTTCATTAAGCATTACGAATTAAGCATTCCTTATTAAAAATTATCCAAGTTCAACGGTACTGCCGCCAATCTGCGC
>CAMJAZ010000336.1 GCA_946403735.1 uncultured Selenomonadales bacterium | reverse complement strand
AAGATTTAATTATGAAGACTGCTGAATTTGGCGTACTCGGCGTCATTACTTTTTATTTGCTTACTAAAGGTACGGCGGAAATTGATAAACTTGCCGAATCAAATAAACGATTAGCGGAGGCAGTCGAAAAACTTTTTGCTAAAGTCGGCTCTATGGAATACGAATTACGTAGTATTTCCGCGCGTCTCGATAAAATCGAAGATACGCTCACTAAGTGGAGGGATATAAAATGATTGACTTTCATTTTGTCTTTTATTAAAATTCGCCGTCAAAGGAGGGATTGTTATGGAAAGCGTTTTTGATATTGCTAAATGGTTTTTGAACAAAGAATCTATGACGCATAAAAAACTGCAAAAACTCTGTTACTATGCGCAAGCTTGGCATTTAGCGCTTTTAAAAGAGCCGCTTTTTGAAGATGAAATTCAAGCTTGGATTCACGGTCCAGTAATTCCTACTTTGTATCCTTATTACGCCGATTATCGCTGGCTTAATATTCCAAAAGTGTCTGACAAGCCAAATTTCGACGAACGCACAGACGATTTGTTGGAAGCAGTTTTTGCTACATATGGCGAATTTACGGGCGACCAACTGGAGCGTTTAACTCATTCGGAAATACCTTGGCTAGAAGCACGCGGCAACCTTAAACCTTTTGAGCCTTGCGAAATTCCTATTTCACGTGACACTATGCAAAAATATTATGGGCAAAAATACAAACAAGCGCAAGGCGATTAAAAAACTTGTCGACGTAAAGCCGCCATCTAAAATTCCTTTGCCATTTAACGGAGAGATTGTAAAAGAAAACGGCTTTTCATTTTCGTTTTCAGCTTTTGACAGAACGCACGAACTTTTTAATTTGTCAAAAAATTCAAAAGGCGATGTTATGGACGGGCGATGGTTTCTGGAATTGCTAGATTGTTTAAAAAGTGTCAGTGGAAAAAATGTAGACGAATTAAAAAAGTCTAAACACGAACTTCATCCGATAGATTGGAGCAAAACTAACGCTAAAAGCCCAAGTGAACAAGGCGAATATTGGCAATTCAGAATAGATAAATCTAGCGGAAGAGTTATCGGTTTGCTGATTGATAGCGTTTTTTATGTTGTTTGGCTTGACCCACATCACAACTTAACAAATAGTGAGGGTTATGGAGGAGTAAAATTATTTCCGCCACCAAAATAATTTCTGTAGCGCCTTTACGGCGTTTTTTTTATTGGAGGGAATTAAAATGAAAATATTTATAAATCCAGGTCATTGTGTGGGAAGTGATAGCGGCGCTTGTGGTTACGGTTTAACAGAGGCACAAATTGCGCTTAACATTTCTAACCGCGTTTCACATTATCTAGCCGCCGTTGGTTACACCACAAAAGTTTTTCAGTATGACGGGCTGGAAGAAATTGTCGACGTTTCCAATTATTGGGACGCTGATTTATTTGTTTCAATCCATTGCAACGCCGCCAATGGTTACGCGCAAGGCACTGAAACTTTCTATTACCTTGATTCGGTCGAAGGCTATAGATTAGCAGACTGCATTCAGAATCAATTACTTGCTAAAGTTCCAGTCGTAGACAGAGGCGTTAAAGCCGCTAACTTCTTCGTCATTAAGTACACCAACTGCCCAGCCGTTTTAGTTGAGACTGCCTTTATTGATAATCCTAATGACGCTGACTTACTCGTTGAACGTGAAGATGATTTTGCGCGTGCTATTGCTTGCGGAATTACTGACTACGTCGCATTACAGCCTGATATTGTCGACTTTCCTGTTGATAAGGAGTGAATGGTATGGAATTTTGCAACATAAAATTGACCCTGTATCTTATTGGTACAGGGATTTTTATTGTCTGCACTTTGTCTGCAAAGATGAAAAATTTAGCTAAGTTAAAGTTAGTTTATATCAGCACTTTTACGCTATCAAAAGTTAAAGTTTGTTAAGATTAAATATTAAAAATTATTATATATTTTGGAAAGCAGTCAAGTCAATATAAAGTTTTACTTCATTTTAGCTTGTAGTAAGTGGATCAATGTCAATTTGTACGCTGTCCATAACGTGCAAATTTTTTTCACGCAAAAATTTTCTTACGGCGTCCAAATCCAACGTCTTAATCAAAACTGCGAAACGATAAACGCCGCGCAGATTCTCAATCATCGCTGGTATTGGACCTTCAATTTCATCACTCAACATTTCCGTGTTGAAGGCGTCAACAAAATCTTGAGCGTTTACCTTAGCTACGTTTTGATTTTCAGACATAAATAAAATTTTCACAAGGCGGCAGTACGGCGGATAAAAATTTTTTTCACGTTTAGGAAGTTCATCTTCACAGAAAGATTTATAATCTTGCTTGCAACCAAAAATTACGGCTGGCGCGTCGACGTTGTACGCTTGTACAATAACTTTACCTTGCAAGTCAGCGCGTCCAGCACGTCCAGCGGCTTGAGTTATCAGCATAAAACAAAGTTCACCTGCGCGGAAGTCTGGAAAGTTCAACGATGAATCAGCCGTCAAAATTCCTACCGCCGTGACGTTGGGTATATCGTGACCCTTCGCAACCATCTGCGTACCACATAAAATATTGTAACTGCCACTTTTAAATTCATCTAAAATTTTTTGGTGCGCTAATTTTTTCGTCGTCGTGTCTCTGTCCATACGCAAAACTTTCGCCGTAGGAAAAAAATCTTGAAGTTCCTGCTCCAACTTTTGAGTCCCCGTACCAAAATATTTTATCCTGTCACTTTGACAAGCTGGACAAATTGTCGGCGGTTCACGTTCAATCGCGCAACGATGACAACGCAACTTTTTATCTTTGTGATACGTCATTGGCAAGCCGCATTCAGGACAGCTTATCACGTGTCCGCAACTTCGACACATAACGAAAGTTGACCAGCCACGCCGATTTAACATTAAAATTGCCTGTTGACCTTTCAAAAGAGTTTGCGCTAAAAGTTTTTGTAG
>CAMJAZ010000335.1 GCA_946403735.1 uncultured Selenomonadales bacterium | reverse complement strand
TTTAGAATATCTGCGCGGCGATTATACGGACTTGGCATTTGGACTTTTGAAAAGTGCGCAGATGACAAGCGTTATAGCATTCACAGTCTTTTTAGCGATATTCATTTACTTAGACTGGCGACAACGTAAAAAAAATAAACATAATTTATGAAAGACGTTATTTTAACCTCAATTTGTATAGTTACGATACAACTTTTTGATTCTTATTTGCGTTGGCTCGCATTCTCTAGAGAACTTTCGTGCGAACAAACTTTTAAAATTTGGAAAAAAATTTCAGCTTGGAGCTTAATTGCAGGTTCTATTTTTTTGTTGAGGGACGTTCTGACGAAAAATTAATTTTAAATCAACTTGAAATTGTCATAAGAATTTTTTCTTGCCAGTCGAAATAAAAATAAAAAAATTTTGGCTGTCGAAAGATTTTTTGATATTCGCCCAAAATCAATTTATATTTCAATGTTACCGCTAATTATTTTATTGGCTTATTTCATCAGATTAGCGGACAATGTATTCGGCAAAATGGCGGTAAAACTTACTGATGCAAACGGCGAATCACTTGACGGCTTGCTTGAAAATAAAAAAATTAAGGCTCTGACGAACAGGGTTTTTATGTAGCTGTATTATCTAACAATATAAACGGACAAAGCGTCCCACATTAGTTGCTTACAGGCTTTATAAACTACGAAACAGAGCCAACGAATCAACGCAGTGAAGGATCAGATTCATCCGCGCCTACTACTCGTACTCCTACACCAGCGCGTAGTACGAGAGCCGCTAACTCTGTTTCAGATGAAAATATACCACAATCGGGCGGCAATGGCAATTCCGAAGGCGTAAAATTTTCAATCAGCGGTAGCGGCAGTTCGCAAAATTCAAATAAAAATTCTATACTCAAATGGTTTAAAAATATTTGGAACAAATTTGCTAACTCCAGCAACGTGGATGGCAATAGAATTGAAATTCAGGCTAAACGTTTCCAAAATGAACGTGAAAAAGCTATGGACGATTATATTAGGGGCTGGTTCTTGATCCGCTGAAAAAATCTCTCTACTATACTGCGTTTCTTGTACAATTCTGTATCAAAATCGTGCTGTATTTTGTAATTCCTTTTATCTGGTATACATACCTTGCCACCTTCTTTTTCAATATATCAGCAATTTACCTTTCAGCTTTATTTTTCAAAAAAGTTCAACAGGCTTTGTAAAACGTTGAATCAATTTATATCAGTTATGATTCACCAAATTTGTGATAAATACTGTTCCAATGGCATTAAAAATAATACGCGAGTTGAGAACTATATTTGCTTTACAAAAACTTTATTCCACTGTGACATAGGCAATCCTTTCTTTCAAACTTATTGTATCAAAGAATTGTTTATGTTTTTTGTTTACAAACAACCACTAGCGAATTTGTTTTGTTGGGGATACAAACTGTTCCGCCTTGCGCTTGGATAAAATTCCGAATATAATCCGTACAAAAAGCTTTATCGCCACGAACTTTTTGCGAGTATCCGCAGCGTGCTGATGCACTTTGCAAAACGTTGACTCAATTTCAAAGAGAAGATATTTTTCCGTAATGCTATTTCAATTATCGAAATGAGGTGATAAATCGCGCTATAGAGCTCTAAATATCCACAAGAAAGCATTGAAAACCGTTAAGGGAGCTACGGCAGGTCGTCCTGTAGATTTGGGAGCCAGCAATAATGGCTTGATTATTTCTTCGTGCATTTTTATAAGGCAGTACCGAGTGTGATAAAATGATTTTGACTAACCATTGAACTTACGGCAAGTAACGTCATTTAATTGAAAACTTTGTAGAATCTCAAAAAAATATTTTGAGAGTTATTTTGACAATTATGTTATAATCATTCATAATAAAAACCAATCGAAGATTAATATTTTAAGTAAGTTATTACCGATTGATGAACATAAAAAAAATCTTGACTGTTGAGAATGTCGACTCGTTGTTTCATGAATAATTTAAACAAGTTGCTATTGATTGTTTACAGAGCCATTTACAAAAACGGTTTTGTTTAGGAATTTTTGAAATTTGAAGGTGGCTAAATGTTTCAGATACTTGAAAAACAAAATCGCCCTGCAACCACGCTCAAACACAGTAAAAATATTTTTCACGAGGCATTGAGTAAAAAAGAAAATTATTTTCACGTCGTCACCAATGACGGAAAATTTTATGACATTGCCTACATAAAAAACAATGACACTGTTGCCGAAAAATATCGGAAAATCAAACAGGGCATTGATATTTACCCTTCGTATTTGACTTACGACGAAAATGATACTGACAAGCTTGACTTGTCGCTTTTGAAAGACCACTGCGCAGTTTTTTTTCACACGTTGAACGAATACACGATTGTAATGGCGCGACTTGCCTTGAAACATACGACGGCTGAAATTTATTTTCTCAATCCGCTTGCCAAAATTTTTATCGCTGAAAATTCGCGTCTGCACATTGTTGAAAATTTTCCAGCAACTGATGAAAATGAAACGTTGCAAATAATTGACAAACCATTTTTGACAGGAGCAATGGAAGGAAATTTTCACAAAATCAGTTCGGCACCAGCTTTTCACTCGATATTTTTCAGGCAATTTTTGATGAATTTAAATCGTGCCGATATTAAATATTTGGAATTGTCGATAGCAAAAAATGTCGGCATCGGCGGGATTCTTTCCTATTACGCCCAAGCTAAAGAAATTGTTCGTCAAGAAGGTTGGGAAATGTATCTCAAAGAAAATTGCACGCGCTATTCTCAAGAAATGTTGCGGAAGTATTTTAAAATTGACTCAAAGCCGCAAGATTCGACGCCAGAAAATACAATTTATCTGCCCGATGTGACTAACATAAATTTGACTTATCACGCGTCAAAATTCAACGTTGAGATTGACGAAAATATTTTAACCGAACAGTTTCGCGAAGAAATGGAAGAATACGCCGA
>CAMJAZ010000334.1 GCA_946403735.1 uncultured Selenomonadales bacterium | reverse complement strand
TTATTACCTGCAATGCCGCCGTGCCAATTTGAATTGTCAAGCGTTGTGCCGACCGTCACGTTACTTGTCAACGTACAATTTTCAATCGTTCCGCCGTTGTTGCCGACGATACCGCCTACATAATTTGCGCCGCTGATTGTGCAGTTGTCAATCGTGAGATTTTTAATCGTGCCTGCGTTGTTGCCGAAAAGTCCGACGTAATCATTGCCGCTTATTTTAAAGTTGCTGACTTTGAAATTTCCACCGTCAAAAGTTCCTTTGAAAGGATTGTCCGCCGTTCCGATCGCCGTTAAGGTTGCGCTGTTGCAGTCAATGTCACCTGCAAGCTTGAAAATTTTTCCTTCGTAAGAGTTGCCCGCGTTGACTTTTTCTGCCAAAAGTTTCAAACCTTCAGCAGACTTGATGACGTAAGCGCCGTTTTCCGTGACAAAATCAACGTCAACAAAAATGTTTGAAGTCCCGACAGTGAGAGTATTTTCGGCGGCAACAAATTCATTTTGATAATTATCAGCAATCGCCAAGTTCAAATTGACTTGTGCGCCTTCAACGTAATAAGTTTTATTGTTGAAAGTTTTTTTTGCGTCGTCCGCGCAGGTTACCGAAGGAGCGGAGTATTTATCGGAAAAAGTTATCGTGACGAGTTTTTTATTTCCTTCGGTTGCAGTTGATGAGCCGCAAAGTTCGACGTTGCCTGAATAAAAACAATTTTTAATCGTGCCGCCGACGCCAGCTGCAACGCCTTTCATTGAAGAAAGTCCTTCAGAATCGGCGGAAATATTTGCGTCAACGACGTTACAATTTTCTATCGTAGAATTTTTGCCGAAACCGATAATTGCGCCGATATTCGCGTTTTTCGTGCCTTTAAGTGTCGGGTTTAAGATCGTAAGATTTTTAACTGTCGCGCCTTCGCCGTTTGCAATTAATCCGACATAATCGGAGCCGCTGATATTCAAATTGCTGACAGCGAAATTTCCGCCGTCAAAAGTTCCTTTGAAAGCGTGCGTCGAATCGCCGATACCTGCAAAATCCGTGACGCCCGTCATAGGAATATCAGCCGTAAGCTTAAATTTCAAGCCTTCGCAAGTGTTACCCGCCTTGACGTAAGCGGCAAGAGTTTTCAAATTTTCCGCCGAAGAAATTTGATATTCGCCGCTTGCAAAATTAAGCCCCGTTATTGTGGGAAATTCTTCCAAATAAGCCGTCCAATTTTTGTTGGGAACATTGAAAGTAACTTTGCCTTCAGAATCGGCGTAATAATATTCATTGGCAAGTTTTATTCTGCGAAGATTTTTACCCTCACCGAGATTGAATTTCAAAGTAACGTCGTAGTTGGTGCTTGAGTCGATAAAAATTTTTTTGCCTAATTGGTGAATGGTACGTCCACCCGAATCTGTAACGGTTATCGTTGCATTTTGCGAAAGCTCTATTTTGCAATTTTCGCCAAAATCGAAAACTCTGTCATTTGCGGTGACTGAAACGTTATTTCCCGTAATGTGGGATAAGTTTGGCAAGCCATAAAAAGCGTAATTGCCGATACTCGTCACGTTTTCACCGATTACTATATTTACAATTTTATCTCTGAAACGATACCAGGGAGTTTCTTCGGGATTATAATTGGGAATGTTTCCGCCGCTGATTGTCAACGTCCTGTTTTTGTCAAATTCCCAATTTGCATTGGTTTCGGCGATTGTTCCTTTCCATTGATAAACTTGATCTTTACCGATTACAACATCTTCAGTGCCGACGGTGTAATTGGTTTCTAAGGTTCCTTCATAGTCGTAGCCGTCGTTTATGTAAGTGGCACCTTTTGTGACTTGCGTACCCGTGCGCGCGTAATAATCGCCGCAAAATTCCACGTCAGCTCCCGTGACATTTCCAGATAAACCTTCGGCGTAATAAACTCTGTAAATCTGTGAAGTACCCTTAGGGTTATCGGTGTATTTGCCGTTTTCATCATAAGTAAAAGCAAACGCTGGTGTCCTTTTATCTTTAACACAAAAATAATTGTCCGTTAAATTAAGTTTACCGTAAAAATCTTGAGTATCGCCGCCGATACCGCAAACTACTCCGCCTGAAGGATTCGACCAACTTAAATAATAACAATTCGAGAGATTAACTTGGGAATTATTAGTTACAGAATCATTTGAGATGCAACCGACAATTCCGCCTATCGAATCCATACCGTAAACATTTGAAATTGAAATTTCCGCGCCGTTTTTACAATCGGAAACAGTTGCAGTGTAATTTGAGTTACCGAGTTTAATCATACCGACGATACCGCCGACATATCGGTTACGGAGCCCGAGCGCTTGAATTTTAACGGACGAATCAACCGTACAGCCAGAAATTTCCGCGTTGTCATATATTTCTCCCGCAATGCCGCCGATATAAGAATTGCCCGAAATGATGCTGTTGCCCGTGACGCGGCAGTTTTGAATTTTTGAGCCGCTTAAAGTTGAGCCAGCTATTGCGCCGACATTAAAATCGCTCGAAGTTCCGTTTGAAACGAAATTTTCAACGGTAAGATCTTTAACCGTGCCTTTCAAATATCTGAAAAGACCTTTTGAACCGCTGATATTGCTAATTTTTTTATTGTTGCCGTCGAAAATTCCCGCGAACTTGGCATTGACATTTGCAGTGTTGCCTATGGTCGTAAAAGTTTTGCCGCTGTAGTCAAGGTCGGCAGTCAACTGAAAATATTTACCGCTGTAATTGTTGCCGTTGTTTACGTTGGTTGAAAGTTCGTTGAGTTGCTCAATCGAAGAAATGATGTAAGGATTGCCTTGTGAGCCGTCGCCTCCTCCGAAAGCAAACCTTTGCAAATCGAAGTTAAATTTTACGTCCATAAAAAATTCCTCCTCCATTATCGTAAGTTTCGTGCTTACGATTTTTCTGTAATCTTTCCAATTTTAACGGACCAATTTGCTTGTAACATTATCCCACTTTTTTAAG
>CAMJAZ010000333.1 GCA_946403735.1 uncultured Selenomonadales bacterium | reverse complement strand
CAAAGAACGTGAACCGTTCAAAGGTCCTAAGCGCAAACGTGTCACGGGCGTTATGAAACAGTGTTTGACGGCGCTAGTTAATTACGTTTACGCGAAAAAGAATCTTAATGAATCGTCGACTTCTGGTAAACCGTCCGCACCCGTCGAAAGAGCTATGGAAAGTTTAGCTGACTTGAAAAAGCAAATGGCGCGTGCTGATAAAAAAGTTAATCTCGGGCAAATTATTTTTAAAATCTTCGTTGAAAATCTTGAACGCAGAATCAACGGTGAAAATATTACGTTGACTTACCGCGATTGCATTTTAACGGCAAATTACATTGAGATTGAAAACGGCTTGCCGACAATAAATTCATTTGGCGTCGAAGAATTTTCGCTGAAAAATCGCGTGATGAACTTTGACTCGGAAATGAAGTCGAAAACTTTTTCTGACGCCTTGAAAAGTGCTTATGAAGCGTCGCTTAGAAATTATGACTGCGGGATTTTACAGCACCTTGCAAAATTTTATCTGCCGCAGTTGAACATTCCCGACGAAGAAATTAAACGTAAAATTAGCGGGCTTGATAGACAAGTTGACAGGCAAATTGACCGCGTCTACACCGAATTTTTAAGCGATTTAGAATTGGCGCGTAACTATTCGCGAATCACTGACCAAGAAAAAATTGAATTTTATATTGACGCCGTCGTTGAGGCTCGCAAACATTTTATGCAGACAAAAAATGCTGGCTTGTTCCAACGTTTCATCAACGCTTGCAATACGTCAATCAATAAAACTTCCATTCCGCATAAAACGGCACTCACTAAGCGGCTGAATAAGTTGGAAGAAAAGCTGGAGAAAAATTTAAATGAAGGTGAAACGCTTGATACGCGCTACCCGATACTTGCCAACATTCGCCGTCAAATTGAATTGATGAACTTGACCGTTGCCGAAGATTATATGAATCGCCTTGAAACGGAAGGCGGCAACCTTTTAACTGAACTTGACGTGACGGGTTATGACCTTTCGACGTTGGAAAATTTTTTGAATGACTACGAAACGCTTTACCGTGCAATTAACAGCGCTAATGGCTCGGTTGAAGGTGCGTTTAAACAGCGTCTTCACAGCAAAATGAATCGTGAAAAGCAAGACGCCGTTGACTTCCTGCACGGCTGGCAAGGTCTTCACTCTGGACAAAATAACGCGATTGAATCTGCCGTCATTGAAATTTTAAGTCATCTTGGCTACGCTGGCGGCAGAATCACGGCGAAAAATTTTGATACGCTCAATCAAAAATCCTACACGATAACTTTTGATGAACCGATTAAAGCGCGTGAAAGCTATCCTCACCCCTTCGCAGTTTTTGGTACGGAAATTTACAGCAAAGGGCTTGAAGTCATTTACTTAGGTGCTAACCGCCGCTACGACAACATTGCACAAGTTCTCGGCGAAATGACAGTTGATCGTGGCGCAATTTGTCTGCTGGATATTTCAATGACGTTGCCTGAACGCCGCAGTTTGGCGCGAATTATGAAGTTGACGACGAATTTAAAAAATATTCTCGTGCTGGATAAAGTTATGGCGCTGTACCTTGCGAACTTCGACAAGGCGACACGTGGCAAGCGTATGTTGCAGACGGCGTTACCATTTGCCCGCGTGCAACCTTATACAACTGGCGGCGTAGTGCCTCCTGAAATGTTTATTGGACGGTCGGAGGAACTCGATCAAATTCGCGATATGTCGGGACCTGTCTTTGTCTACGGCGGGCGTCAACTCGGCAAATCTGCTTTACTGCGGCAGGTACGCAACATTGAAAATAATCCGCGTCAGCTTAGCTACGCCTTCTTCATTGACTTGAAAAATTTGAACAGTGAACAGACGTTGAAAAAAATTGTTTACGAACTTTCCAACGCTAAACTTATCGGCGACGCGCAGAATTGGGAAGAATTTTCCTTCAAAATGCGTAAACTCCTCAATGGGCAATTCGGCGGCATTGAAAAGCCGAAAAAGCTTTTACTGCTTATGGACGAAAGCGACACGTTTTTAAGCGATAAAAATTGCGAAACGGCAATAAACGTACTGCGCGAACTGCTCGTAAGTTTCAACGGTCAATTCAAATTCGTACTGGCTGGTTTGCACAAAGTCATAAGGTTTGAACAAAATTCAAGTTTCGGCAATTTGAATCACATTTCGGTTTTGCCTTTCAAGCCGTCAGACGCAATGGAACTTTTAGTTAAGCCTATGAGCTGGCTCGGTTTTAGAATTTCTGATGAAAGTTTAATCAGCGCGATTTTCAGCCGTACAAATTATTATCCTGGCTCAATTCAGTACTACTGCAAGATGTTGGTTGACGCTGTCGGCGCTAACTACACCAAGCAGAATTTTGACGTGGTGAAAAATCCGCCGTACACTCTCGACGATGAATATTTGAAAAACGTACTCGGCAACCGCGAATTTCAAGAAGAGATTAGACAGAAATTCCAAATTACGCTTTGCCTTGACGATGATAATTATTATGAAATTTTGGCGCTTGCCGTTGCAATGGCGTACTATGAAAATGGGCGTCCAGTCGGCGTAAGTCTCAACGATATTAAAGACTACTGCTTAATGTGCGGCGTTGAAAAGATTGGTAAACTTTCTGACGCTGAACTTTTATCGTTGCTTGACGAAATGGTTACGCTTAACATTTTGCGCAGGGCTGACGGTAAATTTGAATTTAATCGCTATGCATTTTGGCATATGATGGGTACGGTTGAGGAGGCTAATAAAAAGCTTGACTCTTACGGTACATTGGGCGACAAAGAATAGAAATTAATAGCTAGAGGTTGTTTGTAAAAAAAATTGTGGTAATAAAGCGGCATTTCCAAGCGCCTGGTGAAAAGTTGTGTGAATGTAGCAAACGAACGTGGTGAAATGTTGAATTACAGAAACGCTTGACGCGAGGCGCACAAATGCCGCAAATGTTTTCTTTTTGCTACTTTTTCTTTGCGCCAAAGAAAAA
>CAMJAZ010000332.1 GCA_946403735.1 uncultured Selenomonadales bacterium | reverse complement strand
TATCAACCGCGAATACGACGACCAAGACACGCGCAGTATGTCACTTAGGATACCAGCGCTTTTAAAAATGTTTGGGCTGGAAAATCGTATGGCAACTGCTGACAACGGCTATAAAGTCGATAATCCGCTGGAAATAGATTTTTCCGTCCGTGATAAAATTTTGTCGCTGGAACGTTTAAAGGCATTCAAATTTTTAGCAGATGCATTGTACAATGCCGCAGACCGTGCGGGGGGGGGTGTGAATTAGTCTCATTTGCTAATTGCATAAAATATTCGCCATCCTACCTTGACGCGGCGGCGTAGGGAGGCGACATTAAATGCGAGTGGCACAACTTACTTTTAACACGTATGAAAACTATGGAAATATACTTCAAAAGTACGCTCTTCATGCGACGCTGAAAAAATTTGTCGACTTTACGGAAGTTTTATGGTTCAATGGAAATAAAGGCTCAAGCGATTTTTGGGCAGAGACAGCTGAACTTCCACCGTCGAATTCATTGGAATATTATTTACGTGAAGCCGTCAAAATGTCGAAGTTTAAAGAATTTCACGAACGCTACATTAAAACGCGGTTCAATATCCCCTACATTGAAGACATTGCTGATGAATATGATTTTTTCGTCGTAGGTTCTGATCAAGTATGGAATCCATTATGTGAGCCAGTGAATATGCCGTTGCCGATAAAATTTTTAAACTTCGTATCGCCTGCAAAGAAAATTTCTTACGCGGCAAGTATCGGCTTAAAAGAAATTCCTGCAGAATTTGTAAACTTTTGTCGTCAAGGCATTTCAAGCTTTCAATACATTTCAGTTAGAGAAAGTAACGCAGTCGACATCGTAAAAAATCTTACGGGGCGTAACGCCGAACTTGTACTTGACCCAGTACTTTTGCTGACGGCTGACGAGTGGTTAAAAGTTTCGCGTCGACCTAGCTGGTTAAATGAAAAATATCAACGCGGCTACATTCTTACTTACTTTTTCAAGTACAGACCTGTTGACGACATAAAAAAACTTTCCAAGAAATTAAATCTGCCCGTGATAAATTTGTTTGACGAAAATAATTTCAATCACTACATCACATCTCCCGACGAATTTATTTACCTTTTCGCCAATGCGTCATTGGTTTTCACACATTCTTTTCACGGCACGGCTTTTTCAATTTTATTCAAGAAACCGTTTCTTTTTTACAACAAAGATAATTGGATTAGTTCCGTAATGGAAAGGATAATTTCATTGTTGAAAATGTTTAATTTGGAAAATAGAATTTTGACTTCACAAACCGCCGCTGAATTTGATTCGCCGTTTGAAATTGATTTTTCTATGCGCGATAAAATTTTACCGCAGGAACGTTTGAAGGCGCTGAACTTTTTAGTAACGGCGCTTAATTCTTAAAGGAGGTGACGCGCTTGAAAATCGAAGATATGATTTCCGCTAACCGCGCAGATTGTTCAGGTTGCGAAGCCTGCGCGAATGTTTGTCCGAAAAATTGTATCTCAATGGAACGTGACGCCGAAGGTTTTGCCTATCCAAAAATTGATCATGAAGTTTGTATTCAATGTGGCAGATGCGAAAAAGTTTGTCCCGCGCTGAATTTCAAGTCTACAATGCCCGACAAGTTGCCTGAAGTTTTCGTGACGATTCATCCTGACGCGAAAGTTAGGCGGCACAGTTCCTCTGGTGGCACGTTCACTGCTTTAAGCGAAATTATTTTAAATAGCGGCGGAATTATTTTTGGCGCGGGATTCAATGAAAATTGGCACGTCGTCCATACGTCTGCTGAAAATCTTGATGAGCTAGAAAATCTGCGCGGCAGTAAGTACGTACAAAGTCAAATCGGCTACGTTTACAAGCGCGTCAAGGTTGAACTTGAAAATGGGCGTCAAGTTTTATTTAGTGGTACGCCTTGTCAATGCGCTGGGCTGAAAAGTTTTCTTGTCAAGGATTATGATAATTTGCTGACGGTTGATATAATTTGTCACGGTACGCCGTCGCCATTTATTTGGGAAAATTATATTGACTACCGCGCAGGTGGTCACGACATCGCCCGCGTGAATTTTCGCAGTAAACGTCAAAATTGGGTAGATATAAACTTTGAAATAAATTTTTACGATTGCGGATATTATGCTAAACATTGCCAACAAGATATGTACTTCAAGCAATTTCTGATTGATTTGATTTTGCGTCCGTCGTGTCATACTTGCAAATTTAAATTTCCGAATTGTAAAAGCGACGTTACGATTGGCGATGCGTGGGGCGTACAAAATTTTGCACCGAAATTTTTTGACAATCGCGGCACTTCGCTTGTAATTGTTCATACTGCGAAAGGCAAAAATTTTTTGTCTAAGGCTAAGTTGGCAGGTCAGCGCGTAAGTTTTGACGTTTTGCCCGCGCACAATCCCTGCTTTATTACGCCGTCCATTCCAGATAACAGACGACAAGGATTTTTCGACGACTTGAAAAATTTTCCGCACCTTCCCATTGCCGTTATGCAAAAATATTTTCATCAAAATCCGAATAAAGTTGCACCGAGCAACAGAAATTTACACGCCGAAGCTACGCAAAAATTTGATGCGATTTTACGTCAACTTGCCAAGCGGCGCGAAAAAAATATTTTGTTCATTGTGTCGACGCTTGACGAAGTGGTTGCAAATACGACGCAAAATATTTTGGCTAAATTTGAGGGTAGCGGTGGCTACATTTTACAAAATCAAGGCGACGAACAATTTATTTTATTTGACGCCTTTCACCCGCTTGTACGTTTCGGCGGAGTGATGAACTTGGAAAATCTGCGCACAATGTTTAAAGAATTTCACGTGACAGATATTTTTGCTGACACTAGAATAAATTTAAGTGACGCGCTTAAAAATTTTGTAGAAGAATGCGGCTTGCCTGTTAATCCGTTTGAGTTAAGCACGAAATAAATTTGTGAAGGTGATGAATTTGCCAAATGCTAAAAGAAACGTTTTGATTTTCAGTGTAAATC
>CAMJAZ010000331.1 GCA_946403735.1 uncultured Selenomonadales bacterium | reverse complement strand
AGTATCACAATTTAAAATGGCGTGATGAATTTTCAGTTCAGAATCTTTGTCGCAAAGTGAAACTACCACGTTCAAATAATTTTCTTCATCGTGCGGAATGGGAACTTTAAATTCGCCGTTACGTTGGAGGAGGACGCAAGTTCCGTCGCCAATTTGCAAAACTAAAATTTGCGTACCAGTCGACACCGCGCAGATTAAAGTTGTGCCGTAAGCCACGTACAAATAATTTTCCGCAACTTTAGGATCAGTATAACGCGCCTTGTACTTGTCGCTAACTGATTTATAACGAATTTCGCCTTCACCAAGCGGCTTTCCATTGCTTAAGCGGTCGTACCAATCTTTTTTTACAGCGGCTCGCCATTCTTGAACAAAATCGTACTTAAACTTTTTAATGCCAGTGTCGCTAAGGCGTTCTGTTTCAGTTACGTATTCATTAAAAAATTTTTTCAGCTGATTAAATAAAACGTCAATCGCCAACTTTGAGCCGATAGCACTGCGGAAATAATCGGAGCCGCCGTGACCGTCAGCAACGGCAATGGCTTGAATATTTTTAAATTCAAGAGTTCCAGAACTGTCTTGACAATCCCAGCCACGTTCAGCATATTTTGGACCAATGGAAGATGCGGCAAATTTACGAAATTTTATCAAAGTCACACCCCCTTTGTTTCAAATTAAGAATTAAAAATTAAGAATTAAGAATGGAAAATTTAATTCTTAATTATCCTTACCAATCTTCATCGGCATCAGCATTGAGTGCGCCGCCTTGAGCTTGAATAGCATTTGCGACGTTTTGGGTATTATTATCAGGAGAATTTGTGCCGTCATCTGAAACAGCATTGCTACCTTGACTTGCAACGCGCGATGAAGTCACTGCTACAAAACGAATCATCTTTTTTAAATCTTTCGGGTTATTGGTATGAAGGACGGTTTCTTTATTGCCAGTAAATTCGCGCAGTACGTCATCATTGGAATCACCGTAACCAATGGCAACACGCGCGGCGACTTTGTACCAGTTATTTTGTTTCAATTTGTTCAAGCCGTACTGATAATCATCGGTAGGTTCACCGTCAGACAGCAGGAACAGTACAGGTGCAACAGAGCCAGAGGCATTTTTCAGAAAGCCATGACTTACGGAAAGTTTATTATGAAGTTCGTTAAAAGCTTCGCCCATTGAAGTCAAGCCGTCGGCGTCTAAATCGTTCCACCTATCGCGCAATTCTTGTGGCGTAATTAAATCTGAATCGCCAGTTACCCATCTAACTTCGGAATCAAACGCCATAATAGCAACTTTAATTTCGTTATCGGCGTTGCTGTCGCTCATGTCAATCAATTCAGGAAGTACGCCTTCAATCGCGGCATTTACTGCGCCAATCGGTGCGCCGTCCATACTGCCTGACGTGTCGAGTAGAAAAATTACAGGGCACATTCTCCGAACTGTTGGAACTTTTGTTAAATCCATTATGAAATCTCCTTTCAAAATCGGGGTCAAAAAAAATTCTTAATTCAATTCATCATTACGCATTAAGCATTACGCATTACGAATTAACTACAACTGTAGCGATATTGCCGCCGCCAAAATCAAT
Organism: uncultured Selenomonadales bacterium; assembly: GCA_946403735.1. GTDB lineage: Bacteria > Bacillota > Negativicutes > Selenomonadales > Selenomonadaceae > Quinella. The sequence continues at coordinate 1,399 of CAMJAZ010000331.1, read as the reverse complement.
TTTAAAATTCGCGCCCAATACCAACGTTTCACCACTCTGTTTAGTCGTCGTCTTACCACTAGGCGCCGTGATAAGCCAGTTACGATTAGTTTTATTTTCCAAGCCAAACTTGCCAGGCTTTTCCTTGATAACAGCCGCTATCTTCTCAAAATCTTCAGACGCGCTATTTACATGATAATCGTACAGCACCGCGCCGCCTACAATCGGTACAGTTACAGCTTGATTCGACCGCTTAGCAAAGTTCAAATATCCGACGGGTTTAACTTTGTGCGAATTGCAGACGGTTTCTCTGTCACTTTCCATAAAAATTTCTTCGCCGCAATTTGGACATTTAACAATGGAACTTTTCAGCCGCATTAAAACATTAAACCATTCCTCTTCCAAAAGTCTGCCGCGTCCACTTAACAAACTTTCTTGACTGAAAGATTTTTGGAAAGCCTCTTTCACAAAACTGGGAAAATATTTCCACATTCCCGCGTTTCTATGCAGACCTCGAACTGGCGCATTAGATTTATCTTTCGCGTCGAAAATGAAAAGCGGTTCTGTACCGAAAAATTTTTGGTCATACTTGTTTGTTAAGGCGGGGACGTTAGTTTTCTGTCCTTCAAGTGGATGTTCACCGATAAAAAGCATAAAAAGAATGACAGCTAATGAATAGCGGTCAGTTAATTTATCAGGTTGCTTTTCGCCGCGTACAACTTCAGGTGCCATGTAACGAGCCTTGCCGAGTACGCCAGAATATTGACCGTGACCCATGACGTTATCATTATCGCAAATTAAAACTTTGCCAGTGTTGGGGTCGATAGTAAAGTTGCCGTCGTTTAAATCTTGGTAATTGTAGCCTTTATAATGCAGAGCTTTGAAGGCGGAAACCATATTCAAGCCCGCGTTTACCATTGCGTTAGCGTTTGCAAAGGCGGCTTTAGCGTTGAGGAACTTTGAAAAACTTTCATAGCCCTGCGGCATAATCGGCATAACGTAACCAAAAGGCGCGTAATAATTCCACACCGTAAGTTTTTCGGGCCATACGAAAGATGATGACGGCGACCCAACTTCAATATTTTCCGCCAAGTGGTCATAAAATTTGCGCGGATTGTTGAAGTTGCTGACGAAGTACCACTTAAGCGCTTTTTCTTCGCCCGTGTCGTCCAACCTTACGCGGTAAACGATACCTTGCCCACCTTCACCAAGTTTGCCGATAACAGTTGCAGTTCCGCCGTCGGCTAAGTCAATCTGCTGATCTTTTTGCAAGCGTACAAACTCTGACATAAAATACCTCCGTCCAAGATTAATTCGTAATTAGGAATGCGTAATGCGTAATGAAAACTACTAGGTCGTGTTGAGTAATTTTTATATTGATAAACTACTTTTCTTTTGGCGCAAAAGAAAAGTAGCAAAA
>CAMJAZ010000330.1 GCA_946403735.1 uncultured Selenomonadales bacterium | reverse complement strand
CTAGTTGTATCTGCCTGCGCTTCAAAGATTGTAAGATAATCCATCGTTACAAGTTCTTTGTAGCCTTCCTCGACAAATTCTTTCGTGTAAACGTAGCCCGTCTCGGTATCCATACAATATTCAACGTCAAGCCCATTTTCGCCTTTCATTTTAAACGCCAACATTTGGTAGACGAATGAATCACCTTCACTAGGCTTGCCCTTGAAAAATTTAGTCTGCGCGGCGTCAAGAGTTTTAGCAACGCCTCTATCTTTTTCTTCCGCAGACATAGTGAAAGGTTCAGTAATATCTTTTTGCCCAGCGAAAATGTAACGGTCGCCCTGTTGCGTGTTACAAAGGGACATAATTTCTTCGATAGATGAAAACATTTCCTTAGCGATAGACTCAAAGTCCGCGCTAGTGTTGTAAGTATTCGCCGCTTGAATCGTCTTTTCAACGATAGTTTTTGAACGAGTCGTCATATTATCAAGCGTCGCTGTTTCAGTTTTCATCAGTGAAACGGCGTTATTAACATTTTTTTGGTACTGTTCATTTTCAGCCTGCGAAACGTTGTACCGCAAAAGTTTTGAGTACGCGATAGGGTCATCACTACCACGATGAATTGATGAACCGTCCGCCTGTTCAAAAAGTGCTGTCTGCTTTTTATACGCTCTATTCAAACCAACTTTGTAGTTGTACATATATTGCAGACTACTCATTCTTATGGTCATAAATTTAACGCCTCCTTGCTTTTTTAGCTAGTAGCAAGTAGCTTGTAGCTAGTAGTAAAAAATAATTCTTAATTTTTAATTTTTAATTTTTAATTATCTTCCGATAGCGCCTGTGCTGTTGGCAAGCCTATCAAGGCATTCATCCATAGCGTTAAGGCAACGCGAACAGGCAACGAAGGCTTTTTGATACTTCAACATATTTGTGAGTTCTTCGTTCCAGTCAACACCAGCAGTAGCGTCACGCCAATTCTGAACCTGCGTCATAATTGAATCTTGCTGACCTATGCGCGTATCGACGCTTGCGGCATCAATAGCAAGTTGCGTAGCCGTCGAATTGTAGAAAGAATTTATACTTTGACCGCCAATAGAATTTATTGTAGCGTAATCGCCGCCAGAATAACGAGTGCCGCCATATTTATTGACAATGTGTGCATTCGCTCTGCCAGCCGTCAAAATCGTATCACGTGACATATTGAAAAGTTCACTGATATATACGGCGTTATTACCGTCGCCGGTACGTTCGCCCCAATCAATACGGCGGCTATAATATTCGTCGTCACCCATAAGCTTTATACCGTCGACTGATGAGACTTCGGAATAATCATGCGAATCGTCGTAAGCCGTCGCCGCCGCTACGTACATATAACCTTCATTGCCATTGAGTCTTTCATTTATCATAAGCGCATTTATAATTCCAGCACCAGATAAAACTTCCCGCGTACCGTTACTATGTGTGACAGTGACTGTATGCGCTCCCCAATCTTCATTGTAGCTGTATTCGTATGTAGCGCCGTCTTCACCAAAGAAATTTATCGTGTTGGGAACTTGAACAGTATCTGTTGCATAGTCATAAGTTCCACCAGCTGAACTTAATTCAGACTTATCAACTGATTCAATCTTAAAGTTACCTTTATAATTGCCGTCGTCATCTTTTCCAACATATTTATAATAAACTTCACCAGTAAGAGTATCTGTAGCCAGTGCATAATCGCCTTTATTGTCACCTTTATTTACGTAAACAAAATAATTTTCTTCGTAATATTTTTCCTTACTCCCAACTTTTGGCTTTTCTACCCATTCAGTAAGAGCTTTAGTTTTATCGCGGTCGCCAGTTATATCATAGCCCTGCTTGTGCTGATCGTTAAAGGTCGTCAGCAGGAAACCTGCTAAGTTAGCCAATGAATCAAGATAAGTTTTGCAATGGTCAACTGTATCAAGATTTGCTTTCAAAGTTCCATTAGTCGGCAAAAAGGCAACGTCACTTTCTTTAATGATAACGCTGAAATCCGTGACGCCAAAATCTTCGCCGAAATATTTACTTTCCATACCACGTGCGCATTCTAAATGAAGACGATCGACGCCATTAACTAACGTTGTACCGCCGCTAGTAATTTGGTAGTTGCCGTATTCGTCCTCATGAATTTTGACTGGAATATAAGTTGCCAGCTTGTCAACGTCAAGGTCGCGTTTGTCACGAATATCATTTGCCGTAGCGCCTGTTGCCTCAAAGGCTACGACAAGTTTATTACTCTTTGTTATGGATTCAAGCAAATCGTTTATTTCGTTAACATTATTTTGAAGGTAGTAATAGTTATAATCAATTTGTTCTTGAACTTGCTGTGTCATTGTGTTTATGGCGTCAGCTAAATTTTTGCCTTGCTCAATGGTGTTTACGCGGTTAGACGCATTTGACGCCTCTGTTGAAAGGTCAACCCAAGATTTATAGAATGACAAAATTTTAGATTGAAGACCTTGTCCGTCAGCTTCATTGAAGATAACTTCCATTTTGTCATAGTTAGTTGCAAGTGCTTCGTAGTAACTCATCGTAGCGCTTTCATCTCTGTATTGAACATCGGCGAAAATGTCACGACAACGTACTACAGCGTTAATTTCAGCGCCCGTACCGACTGAAACGACACCGTAAGCGCTACTTTTATGTTCAGACACCGTTGTTATTACGTTGACTTGTTGACGTGAATAACCTTCTGTATCTGCATTTGTTATATTGTGTCCCGTTGTATTAAGTGCGGTTTGGTTTACGTACAGACCGCGAATCATTGTATTGAGACCCGTAAACATAGCCATAATTTATTACCGTTACTGAAAACTTATAAAAAGTTATAAACTCTTATGTTTCATTCCTGCTTCATCGCGTCCGCTTTTGCCACAGCTACTAACGTTTGCTGTGACGCTCCACAGGCTTAAATTCCCCGCTAACGTACGGGTACTGAGTATCGCTTTAGATTTATCGCCGCTTGTAAGTCTCGGTCTATTTCATTGCCG
>CAMJAZ010000329.1 GCA_946403735.1 uncultured Selenomonadales bacterium | reverse complement strand
TTGGCGCAAAGAAAAAGTAGCAAAAAGAAACATTGCGGCATTTGTGCGCCCACGAATAGATTTTCAGTAAGTTAAACGTTTCACCGCGTCTCATTTGTTGCAGTTATCTAACGTTGCAGAGGCGTTGGGAAATGCCGCTTAATTACCACCATTTTTTTCATTACGCATTAAGCATTCTTAATTCGTCCTGACTTCTTGACCTTCACGAAGTTTGTGAATGCCAGCCGTTATAACTTTATCCTTAGGCGAAAGTCCCTGCACCAAAACTTCATTGCCGCTAAAATTTTCCACGCGAACATTTTTTAACGCGGCTTTATTATCCTTCGTGACAATCCAAACTTGCGCAGTGTTGCCAGTCTGATAAATCGCTGACAACGGCAAAATGTACGCATTAGCTACAGAATTTGTTGAAGTCAATGTAACTTCCGCCGTCATGCCAAGTTGAATATTTGTCGGCGGATTGACTAGCGAAAGTCTAACGCGATACGTCCGCGCAGTTTCATCAGCCATTGGCGCAATTTCACGTACGACGCCTTGAGCTCTGCCATTGACTGCCCAAAATGTAACGTCCGCCGTTTTACCTTCGACAACGTCGGCTAAATGATTTTCTGGTACGTCTATTTCAACTTCCAATTCGCCAGTCTGAACTAAAGTTAAAACGGTCTGCCCAGCTGAAACGACTTGTCCAATTTCGGCGTTGACTGCAGAAATTACGCCGTCGGCATTGGCGGTTAAGTTCGTGTAGTTCAAATTATTTTTAGTTTGTTCAGCTTGAGCAACGGCGGCATTGTACGACGCAACGGCATTTTCATAATTAGCGCGGTACTGGTCAAGCGTCGCGGCGGCAATGGCATTTTCTTTATAAAGTTCACTGTAACGATCTAAATCAGTTTTCGCCAAGTTTAATTTGGGTTGAGCCTGTGCAACTTGAGCTTCACTAGCATTAAGCAGTTGGACGGCGTCACGTGAATCAATCGTCATCAAAATATCTCCTGCATAAACGACGCTACCTTTCTGTACTTCACGCGAAAGAATACGCCCGCCAGTTTGAAAAGCTAAGTTTGATTCGTACCTGCCCTTTACGACGCCAGGATAATTATCTGAAGTAACTTTGCCAGCTTGACTTGCTAAAATTGTTTTAACCATAGGTGGCGGAGGCTGTTCGACTTTTTCAGCGCCGCAACCCGTCATTAAAATCAGCGTCAACAATCCAGCTACTAAAAATTTTTTCATTAAAATTTCTCCATGTAAAAAACTGTCGGCGAAAAATTTAGCACAAGTAAAAAATTTTGTCAAAAAAAATACCGCCCAAACTTGGCGGCAAATTTTTTATGAAAGGGGATTTAATTTCTAGTTTTTTCAGAATCAGTTGGGGACGGCACGTCGAACGGCGCATCAACTGTCACGTCACGGCTATTGTTGACCGAATCGCGGCGGCTGTCAGAATTGGAAGGTTCATTGTAAACGCGGCTATCTGAATTTGTACGCTCACGGGATGAATTATTATCATCATAAATTTTGCGCGGCACAATATTTTCATCTTCAGGATAATAATCACGCGGATAATCACGACGTACATTTTCAGACGACGTTTCATCAGTACGCGGAGAAGTTGAATTTTCACGGCTATCGTTGACCGAATCGCGGTGGTTATCTGAATTGGAATTTTCGCGGTTATCGTTTACATAATCGCGGCGGCTATTGTATTCGTCGCGTTCATCATAGCGCCTTGTACGGTGGCTGGGCTGTCCAATGTTTTCAGCACCTTCAGGCGGTTCAACGGCGTTATCTGGAATTGAATCATTGTATTCACTTGCAACACGTTGAGTTCGACTGCGTAAATTTGCGTCGAATGAAACGCCAAGCCCAAGCGCCATTGCATAACGAATTTCTTCAACGTCGGGAATCCAATAACTTATTTCGTCAATGTAAAGCGGATAGCCAGGCACCATATCAGTTACAAGTCCATTTTTCTGCGCGGCTTTAATAGTTCCAGCCAATTCCAAAAGTTCGCGGAAAGTCATATCAGTATCGACGGCGTACATAACTTCGCGAATAATTTCAGGAATGCGCGGAATAATTTCAGGAGACGTAACTTTATCCATACACGCTTCCATAAATTGTTGCTGGCGATGAACTCTGCCAATATCGCCTTCCGAATCGCGGTAACGAACATAAGTCACGGCTGTTTTACCGTCCATATGTTGTAAACCTGGATATAAATCAATGACAAGCCCGCCATCGTCGTCCCAGGGATCTTCATAATACATACGTTTGGGGACGTAAATATCAATGCCGCCGATAGCGTCAATAATTTTCACGAAACTGTGAACGTTGACAATAATGTAGTGGTCAATGTCAATGCCGAGAAAATTTTCAACAGTCTTTTCAGTCAACGGCTCACCGCCATAAGCATAAGCGGCATTAATTTTGTCGAAACCGTAGCCAGAAATTCTGACGCGAGTATCACGCGGAATTGAAAGTAGCGACGCTTGATCGTATTTTGGATCGACAGTTGCAACCATTAAAGTATCGGAGCGTCCAACGTCGTCGTGGCGAATGTCAACGCCCATTAATAAAATTGTAGCTTTATCAGTTCCCTTTATAAGTTCTTCACTAGTATTTTGGCGTTCACGTTCAAGTTGCGTTACTGGAACTTTGCGCTTATTGTCGAAACCACTTGTTGAAATGGCAAACATTGCACCAGCAACGGCGGAAGTTATGAAACATAATAACAATACAAAAAATAGTACCAGTCGACTTGTTGAACGAGTTCGACGCGGCGGCAAATTTGAATTTTCCAATACATCACTCCCATGTAATTTTTAACTTTTAAACTTTGTTCCAATCGACTAGCGGTTCACCGTCAAAAATTCCGTCGTCCATTGCGGAAATAATTTTGACATCAGTATCATGAAGATATTCTAAACATTCCAACGTTACAAGTTCACGATTTGTAATAAAGTGCGTGGACTTTCTAAGCGCGTACGGCGA
>CAMJAZ010000328.1 GCA_946403735.1 uncultured Selenomonadales bacterium | reverse complement strand
CTATCAAATCTCGGTTCGCTATGTCGCTGACCAGTTCAAATGTCAACTGCCGCAACTTTTTGTTCGCCGAAATCAATTTTACTCGCACATTGTCCCCGATTTGATAACTTTTTCCCGTTCGCGTCCCTATCAACGCAAATTCTCGCTCAACGAACCCATAATAATCGTCTTTTAAGTCCGCCGCTCGTACTAATCCGTCTACTCCGTTGTCTAACTCAACGAAAAACCCAAAATTCGTCACGGATTCTATCACGCCGTCGAAATTTTGCCCGATATATCGTTCCATGTACTCGACCGCTTTTAAATCTAACGATTCGCGCTCTATTTCTATCGCTCGCCGCTCTCTTTCCGAACTTTGTCGCGATATTTCCTCCAAATTCTTTATTAAAGTGCCTCGTAACGCCCGATGAACGATTAAATCGGGGTATCGACGTATCGGCGACGTGAAATGCGTATAAAATTTCGCCGCTAGTCCGAAATGTCCTAAATTTTCCGGTGAATATCGCGCTTGTTGCATTGTTCGCAGTGCATAACTCGTTATTACTCGTTCCGTTGGCAAATTTTTGACTTTCGACAGGATTTTTTGGAATTCGGACGGCTCTTTGCCCTTATTTATATGTAAATTGAAGTGCGCAAGCAAATTATTTAGTGTTAAAACTTTTTCTGGGTTCGGTAGCTCATGCACGCGATATAAACTCGGAATTTTATTTTTTATCGTGTGTTCGGCGACCGTTTCATTTGCAAGGAGCATACATTCTTCAATTATTGATTCGCCGATTGTTTGAATTCTTTTTGTAATTTCAAGCGGTTTGCCAGCCGAATTCAGCAAAATTTTCATTTCTGGCAGGTCAAAATCAATCGCGCCGCGTTCAGAACGAATTTTTCGCCTCAAATCGTGAATTTTCTTTAATGCGTTAAGATTTTCGGCGCAATCGGCAAGAATTTTATCGCCGTCGAGAAATTTATTGACTTGAGTATAAGTTAGTCGTTTAAAAACGTGAATAACGGTAGGAAAAATAGAATAATCGACGACGCGCCCCGAAAAATCAATTTTCATCTCGCAAGCCATCGCCAAACGGTCGACTCCGGCATTTAAACTACAAATTCCGTTAGAAAGTTCGGTCGGGAGCATAGGAACGACCCTATCAACGGGATAAATGCTCGTTCCGCGTTCAAATGCTTCTTTATCAAGGAAAGTTCGCGGTTTTACGTAAAAACTAACGTCCGCGATATAAACGCCCAAAAAAAATGCGCCGTTTTTTTCTTCGGCGTAAACTCCGTCATCTAAATCTTTAGCGTCCTCGCCGTCAATCGTCACGATTTTTAAATTGCGGCGGTCGATTCGGCGTGAAATTTCATTTTTATTGGGTTGAAGTTCGATTCGCGACGCTTCGGCTTGCACTTCGGGCGGAAAATCTTCTTCGACGCCGTGACTGCGTAAAATTCCGCGAATTTCGACGCCTGGCGCATTTTCTTTACCTAAAACTTCTAAAAGTTCGCCGCGAATAGGATTCCACGACGTAATTTTAACGACGACTTTAATATTTGCGGGAAATTTTTCTTTGACATGCGGCAGAATAATTTTTTGGTCGATACGTTTATCATCGGGATTAAAAACAATTTTTTTGCCGATTTTAGCGAGCGTGCCGACGAAAATATTTTTTGCGCGTTCCAAAACCTCAATGATTACGCCTTCGCGACGCCCGCGCCAATCGTTAATAACTTTAACTTTGACTTTATCGCCATTTAAAGCCCCGCGCATATTTTCGGGCGAAATAAATATATCAGAACCTTTTTCGGGCGCGACGAAGCCAAAACCTTTAATATTTACGCTTAATTTTCCAATAATCGTCTTCATAATGCATTTACGAGCGCAAATTTAGCAGTCGCCTCCGCAGTTACGGTTCCGTCGAGCGTTTCGACCTTCGAGCGCATTGAAATTATATTTTTCCGCTGATTTTCTTGCCACGCCGTGATTTTAAGTTCCTGTTCGATAGGCGTAGGGTATTTAAAACGGACTTCAAGCCGCCCCGTCAAAGATTTTTCGTGATATTTCGCGGAAATGAACTTGCACATGGTTTCATCGAGCATAGTGGAAAGAATTCCGCCGTGCGCGGTGCCGTCGTAGCCTTGAAACTCTTTTGGCAGGATTTTTTTAGTAAAAATGCGTTCGCCGTCGAAATTAAAGCTCAAATGCAAGCCGATAGGATTTTTTTCGCCGCAAGCAAAGCAATATTCATCACTCATTCAATCATCTCCTTAGTCCATACCAAATTTTGAATCAACGAGGGCTTTAAGGGCTTCAACAGCCTCTTTAGCGTCCACACCGTCAGCCATAATCGTAATTTCAGTTCCTGTAGTCAATCCAGCTGCCATAAGCATTAAAATACTTTTTGCGTCTACAGTCCTGCCCTCAGCCCGGATTTGAATCTTCGATTTGAATTTATTAGCTATTTGAACAAAAACTGACGATGTACTTGCATGAAAACCCGGTTTATACGTAATAATTGTGGTTGCTTCTGCTGTTGGATTAAAAGGTGGTGGAAGAGGGTTTATTTTAGTTAAAATTCTCGTTATGGCTTGCAGAGCGTCAAAAATTTTTTGATAGTCGTCGTCGAAGGCAATATTTTTAAAGGTAATGTGGATTTTATCGAAATCAACAGGCTCTTTGCTACGAATAACCGCGATAGCCTTGCCGACGCCGATATAAACCTTATTTTTCATGCGAAGCGGGATAACAAAGCGATTTTCGCACAAATAAATCTCTTCGACGCCTTCATCGAGCAAATCAGCTAAATTTTCCTGGTCGAAGGCAACCTTATCAACGTTCGCCAAAATATTTTCGTCTGTGGTGAACTGTTTGAGGCGATTAAGGCGTTGAAGGCGTCTTTCAATCTCCTCAGGGGTCTCCACGCCGAAAATTTTGCAAAGTTTCGCCTCCAAGCAAGCGTCATTGTCGTTAATGGCGCGGATAGCGTCGGCTTCTTCGTCATAGTAGCGGTCT
>CAMJAZ010000327.1 GCA_946403735.1 uncultured Selenomonadales bacterium | reverse complement strand
AGCGCACTGTCGCGGTCTGTGCCCGTGCCGTCAACCGTAACTTCTTTTGCTTCGGCTGCGTTGACAATCAGCGCAATGAGTAACACTGCCGCGAACAATAAAAATTTTTTCATCAACGACACGTCCTCAATCTGCTGTCATTACCCATAAAAATCGTTGCTTCATCAGCGCGTTAATGTTTTCGATGTCACGGTTGTTTAAGTCGCGTATGCTCATGATATCCTGCTTGCCACTGAAAAGCGGGCGCATTTCGACTTTCAGCCCGGCTTCTTCAATGAACTTGACTGCCTCTTCCGTCGATTTAAAAATTGTGTCGCTAAAAAAGACTTTGGAAAGGTCTTCATAAACTTTTTGGGTTTCTTTGCCGACAATCGTCGCGTCTTCTTCGCCGTAAATCGTCTTGTTTATTCCCATAAAAATTTCACCCGCGACAAAATCCGAGGTGACGAATACGCCGCCATGCTCTTTCAAGATGTCGCGGATATTTTTCAGCATGGCTTTTTGTTTATCGCGAGGGAGATACATTAACAAGCCGTCTTCAACGATGCAAATTTTACCGTTGAAACTTTTGGCGGCGTTCATCATTTCGCTGTGGTCGGTGGCGTCAGCGATTTCAAAGCGGACATATTTGCGCATGTCGTCTTTAACGAAATTGGGCGCGTAGAAATTTAAAACTTCCACCACGTCCGGAAGATCTGTTCCAACGTAATTTATGCCCTGTCTCGCCATGTTCAGGCAACGCGGGGACACTCCACAGCCCAAGTCCATGACGTTCGTGAAATTTTCGGCCTCGATGAAATCATTCAGTGAGGAGTATCTGATTTCCTGATAGATTTTGTTGACTCTCTCGACGCGCTCATACTGTGTGATGCTCTTTGGTTTCAAGATTTTTTCCGCGTCAATGTATTGCACGTACTCGACCGCTTCCGGAACTCTGGCCTTTGCCAGCCAATAAAGCGTAATCGGAGCGGTATAAGAAACCGCCGACGTCGGTTCGGGTTTGGCGGCTGAAGTTTTCGCCGCAGAATTGAAAAGTATGCCCACGACGAGAAAAGCCGCAATACAGAAAGCCATGATTTTTTTATTCATGATATCCCCTTCTTCGCAGTTTTAATTTTGTTCATAATTGGTTGACAAAGCCGAATATTTTTTGCTCAGGGCAACATGGCTGCCGCCCAGTCATCGTATCGGGCGACAATTCGCATGATTCTATTCATGTGATAATTATTTTTAGGAATAGCTAAAATTTTATTTGAGTTATAACCTTTTTGAGTTCCCGCAACATAATAATTGTACGGATCATCTAGTCTTGTGTAGACACGATATCGCCACAAATTCCAACCTTCTTCTTCGCCTGTGATGTTATTTTTGCGGTTAAGTTTTACGATAAACCGCACTGTATCGCATCGGTTGCCATACATCTTTTCAATGCTGTTCGAGTCAACGTACAATACTCAAGAAAAATCCCCATGGTTCTCCGTATCGAACCAAATATCTGCGGCGAAAGTTTTGGAACTTGCGAAAATAACCACGACGAGAAGCATGAAACGGATTAAATTTTTTATTCCAGTTTTATCAATCGTTCCCTTTAACATAATTTTATGCTCCCTTTGTTTTACAAAGTACACCTTATCGCCCACTCTGCTTGCAAGAAATTATAGCGACTTTAACCGCTCTGCGCAAGGCTCGAAAATAAATTTCACGTCATCTTAACACGGATTTGCGGGCGGTTGAGATAGCGTACTTTAAGCTGAGCAACGTTATAAGGATCAGCTTTGAACAAGTCAACGGTACGAGCCCCCAAAAGCATAACCAGCGGCTCAATCTCAACGATGGCAAAATACAGAGGACACCCGGTTTGGTCGTCGTCACGACGAAGCACAAAGAAATCTTTAATGCCACTATCTTGATGAGGAGTGGAAAGAAATCTGTGTACAGTTTGAAAACGATCGTTGCCGAAAAGTTGAGCACGTTCCAGTTGATCGAAGTGTAACCGCTCAATGAGATAATCAAGCTGGTCAAGGTCAAGAGACTGGATTAAAGAGAAGGTATGTATCATGGTCAGATCTTTCTTTTGTAAGGCGAAAAAATATCGCTGTAAAAAAAAACGGGCTTGATATCAATTCTGTATTGATGGCGGAAAATAATCGATGTAAAAAAGTTCAGAGCGAAAGTTTATCGTAGTGATGGTGTTGGCAGAGTTTACGCAAAAGTTATTTGCTATGAAAGGCACAAATTCAACAGGGAATTCGACCATTCAGCAAATAAACGTTCACGGAAACTCTGCTCCTTTAAAATTTACCATGATTTTATCGTCATTTACATTTCGAGTCAACTTTTTCAATGAAAAAATTTTCGACGCTCACGCCGTAAAGCTCGGCAAAGGACGTGAGTTCGTCAGCGAAAACACGAACATTACCGTTTTCCTTTGCCACGATGCTTGAAGCGGCAAGAAATAAAGATTTAGAGGCGTCACGGAGAGTAAGCTTTGCATGGCGACGAGCAAGTCGAAGTTGTCCGGCGTCAAAAATTTTCATTCTGCTACCTCCTCAATAACGTCTGTAATGGAACAGCGGTAAAGTTTGAGAAGTTGAAAAAGTCGGTCGACAGTTAAGGGCAACTGCCCGTTTTCATATTTCCACATGGTTGAATCAGAGATACCGACAGAGTCAGCGACTTGTTTAAGGGTTAAGCGGCGATTTCGGCGAGCTTGCCGAAGTAAACTGTTGCTCAAAATTTCCATATGAATTCCTCCAAAATGACGACAGTAGGTCGCTTTTATAACTCATTACTGTCGTGCAAGGAAATATTCACGCGAGAAGAATAAAAATTTCTTATCGGGAAACAATAAGGATTTTGAAAATAAAAAATTTGCGTTCCCGTTTAGGTTAATCTGGTCGAAGTTGAAGTTAAAAAAAATAGCCCTCACCGTTTGTTAAAAGATGAGACCGTCAGAAAACTGGCGGTCTTTTTTTGTGTCCGGAAAGGAGAGAGTCAAGTGATCAGAA
>CAMJAZ010000326.1 GCA_946403735.1 uncultured Selenomonadales bacterium | reverse complement strand
CAGTTAATTCATAGCGTTTCAAATTTTACACCTCTACGCTATTTTACCATTTTTTATATTATTCAACACGCCCTAGCTAAAAATAATAAAAAAATAAAGGTAATAAGCGGCATTTCCCAGTAGCCCAAAAGCCGCTATGTTTTCTTTTGCTACTTTTCTTTTGCGCCAAAAGAAAAGTAGTTTATTAAATAAAATAAATTATTCAACACGACCTCACTACTCACTACTTACTACTTACTACTTACTAAAAGCTAAAAGTTCAGAAAAAAAAATTTATGTATTTAATCTGAAAAAGCAGGAACATTGTATAGGGCGGCGAATATCAGAAAACATTGAAAGTTGCCACAATGCAACGAGTCTTATTAAAATGTTTTTTAGAGATGGGAGCTGGAATTATGACAGAAGCAACAACCACTATTGAAAACAAAACTGGTATTCACGCACGTCCTGCGTCGGTGTTCGTGCAGACCGCTTCGAAGTTCAAATCCAAAGTTCAGATCAAGGCTAAAGGCAAAACTGTTGACGCTAAAAGCATCCTTATGATCATGAGCATGGGCTTGACCAAAGGTACGGAAATCACTCTTTCGGCTGACGGACCTGATGAAGCAGAGGCTGTAGCAACTTTGAAGAAGCTCGTTGATGACAAGTTTGGCGAAGAGTAAAAATTATTTCACGCCGCGAACTTTTTTTGGGGAGGAGGGAACAAATTTTATCCCCCCTCCCCTTTTCGTATAATTCAGTGAGGTAAAGTTTTAATGGCAAAAAAAGTTGAAGATAGACCTACTGAAAGTAAGTCTACCGTCAAAAGTTTTAAAATTGAGGGAAAATCTATGGCAGACAAAATTAAAGGTAAAGGCGTAATTTCTGGCGTAGCAGTCGGAACTATCTTGCTTGCAGGTCAAAATCTTGATGGTTATCTTGTCAACTATCAACCTGGTACTAAAGCTACTGAAAAGAAAAAAGCTGCGGCAGCTCTCGTGAAAGTTGCTGAAAATCTTAAAGCTACTATCGATGACTACACCGAAAAAGGGCTTAAGGAACAAGCTGGCATTCTTGAAGCACATCGCCTTTTAATCGAAGATCCCGCGATTAGTGAAAAAGTTGATGAAGAAATTGAAGCTACTGGCAATGCGCCTAAAGCTGTTCTCAACGCTTATGAATCTAACGCGCAACTCTTTGAGCAAATGGAAGACGAATACTTCAGAGGTCGCGCCGTCGATATGCGTGACGTTGGCAAACGCATTGCAAAATTCTTGCTCGGCATTAAAGACCCTGAAATCGTCGGCAAAGTTATCGTAGCTGGTAAAGAAATTGAACCGTCCGTTATCGCTGGTCTTCCTACTGACAAAATCGCTGGCGTTATTCTCGGTGCAGGTTCAACTACCGCACACGCTGTTATCATTGCAAAAACTCGCGCTATTCCTACAGTTGTCGGTGTCGGTGAAGGCATTGAACAAATGGCTAACGGCGATCCTGCTATCCTCGACGGCGAAACTGGCGAAATTTTAATCCGTCCTACTGACGAAGAACGTACTGCTTACAATGAAAAAATTAAAAAGCAGGAAGAACTTAAAGCACACTATGCACAACTTAAAGCTCTGCCCGCCAAAACTCAAGACGGTACGGAAGTTGAACTCGTTGCAAATATCGGTTCGCCTGCTGATGCTGACGCCGCTATTAAAAACTTCGGTGCAACTGGCGTCGGTCTCTTCCGTTCCGAATTTGTATTCATGGGCAAACAAGATATTCCGAAGGAAGAAGATCAGTTCAAAGAATACAAAGCGGCTGTCGAAAAATGCGCCACTGTTACTCACGGCGAAGGTCTCTGCGTCATTCGTACAATGGACATCGGCGGCGATAAACCGTTGCCCTACATTCAAGTCGGCGAAGAAGAAAATCCATTCTTGGGTTACCGCGCAATTCGTATCAGCTTGCAACGTCGCGATTTATTCCTGCCGCAGTTGAAAGCTATTCTCCGCGCAGGTAAATTCGGTAAAGCCGCTATCATGTTCCCGATGGTTATCAACGTTAAAGAATTCCTCGACGCTAAAGAATTTGTTGAAGAGGCAAAACGCGAACTGGTGCAGGAAGGCAAAGAATACGCTGATAACGTTCAAGTCGGCATCATGGTTGAAACTCCAGCCGCCGCTGTAATGGCGCCTATCCTTGCAAAGTATGTTGACTTCTTCAGCATCGGTACAAATGACCTTGTACAGTACACGCTGGCAGTTGACAGAGGCAATGCGCAAATTTCTTACCTGTACAACCACTTCAATCCTGCTGTCCTTCGTCTTATTAAACGTACGATTGAATCAGCTAATAAGGAAGGCAAATGGGCTGGTATGTGCGGCGAAATGGCGTCCGATCCTAACGCGGCTATTATCTTAATGGCTATGGGTATCAAGGAACTTTCCATGAGTGCACCTTCAATTCCGAAAGTCAAGGAACGCATCCGCAATATCACTATGGTTGAGGCGAAAAAGATTCTTGATAAAGTTATGGAAATGGAAGACGGCGACGAAATTAAAAAATATCTTGCAACCATTCAAAACTAACACTTAAATTTTTTTCGTTAAATTTGTAGTTTAATAAAAAGGTCTGCTACTCAAATTAAATGAGCGGCAGACCTTTTTTGAATTAAGAGTTAAGAATTAAGAATTTTTTCCTATAAGCTAAAACCTAAAAGCTAAAAAAATACTTGACATATTGAAAAAGTTTTGTTAGACTTTGGAACTGTTAATTAACGTATGCTTTTTTAAATATGAAGTCGCGGGGTGGAGCAGTCGGTAGCTCGTCGGGCTCATAACCCGAAGGTCGTAAGTTCAAGTCTTGCCCCCGCAACCAACGCTGATGTAGCTCAGTCGGCAGAGCGTATCCTTGGTAAGGATAAGGTCACCAGTTCAATCCTGGTCATCAGCTCCACTTTATTTCAAAGCTAATCAAAATTAATTAATACGGCGGCGTAGCTCAGTTGGCTAGAGCATTCGGTTCATACCCGGAGTGTCACTGG
>CAMJAZ010000325.1 GCA_946403735.1 uncultured Selenomonadales bacterium | reverse complement strand
CCTCCTAAAATTTATTTATCGTATTCGCCGCGAATATCTCCAACAGGCGGGTCAACAGGATATTTTCCGCTGAAACACGCATCACAAATTGGCAAGCCGCCTGAAAGTTTACGAAGATTTTCAATAGGCAAGTAGCCAAGTGAATCAGCGCCGATAATTTGGCAAATTTCCTCGACAGTTCGCCCATTAGCTATAAGCTGATTTTCTTTCGGAATGTCAATTCCAAAGTAGCAAGGATGCTTGAAAGGCGGGCTGGAAATACGCATATGAACTTCACGCGCTCCCGCCTCCCTAAGCATTGAAATAATTTGACTGCTCGTCGTACCGCGTACAATCGAATCATCAACAATAATAATTCTTCGTCCGTCAACAACGTCGCGCAGTGGACTAAGTTTAACTTTGACGCTTTTAACACGGCTGGATTGTCGCGGCTTAATGAAAGTTCGTCCGACGTAAGTATTTTTCGTGAAGGCTATACCGTAAGGAATTTTCGATTCGACAGAGTAACCGACCGCCGCCATATTTCCAGATTCGGGAACGCCAACAACTAAATCTGCGTCGACAGGATGAGCTTTAGCTAAAATTTTTCCCGCGATAAACCGTGACTTCGTGACGCTAAATCCGTCAAACTTTGTATCAGGACGGCAAAAATAAATATACTCAAAGACACAACGCGCAACTTCTTCATCGGACAGCGATAAATCTAAATTTGATTCAATCGTACCGTCAGGCAAAATTGCTACAACTTCGCCTGGTAACACGTCACGAATAAATTCAGCGTCAATCGTTTCCAACGCGCAGGTTTCCGACGTGATTATATACGCATTATCCAGCTTGCCGATAACTAGCGGACGAAATCCCCAAGGATCACGTGCGCCGATTAATTTTCGTGGACTGGCAACGACGAATGAATATGAACCTAAAACTTTTGACATAGCCCGAACCGTTGCTGCTTGTATGGAACGGCTTTTAACTCTTTCACGCGCGATATGGTAAGCAATGGTTTCGGTGTCAATCGTCGTTTGAAAAATTGCGCCGCCCATTGCAAGTTCACTCCGTAGTTGTGGCGTGTTGACTAAGTTGCCATTATGGGCAAGCATTAAAGTTCCCTTCGCGTAGGCTAAGACAAGCGGCTGGGAATTTTCACGATTTGACGCGCCTGCAGTTGAATAGCGTACGTGACCGACGCCCAAATTTCCCTTCAACGTCGCTAAATTATTTTCGTTGAAAACTTCATTGACGCGCCCTAAATCTTTGTGAGCGTGAACAATATTTTTCCCGTTCAAAGTATTAGTGACGGCAATTCCCGCGCTTTCCTGCCCGCGATGTTGCAAAGCATAAAGACCGTAATAAATCGTAGACGCTACGTCGCCACCTGAAAGGTCGTAAATACCGAAGACACCGCACGATTCACCAAATTTTTTTTCTGATACACCGAAATCCATTGGAGCTTAACCCCCCTTTTTTTATGCGTAATTCGTAATGCGTATGAGGAATGAAAAGTTTTGATTCATTGCCAGTTACGCTTTACAAACTAGAAAATGTCATTTGCTACGATTATTGTTTGATCGCGATTAGGTCCAACAGAAATAATTCCCAAGTCAATCTTCGTAACTTCCGTCATACGCTCAAGATATTTCCGCGCGTTGACTGGCAAATCTTCATACTTTCTGACGTTTGAAATATCAGCCTTCCAGCCGTCGAAAGTTTCATAGACAGGCTTAACCTTAGCTAAAATTTTTAAACTGGCGGGAATTTCATTAATAATTTTGCCGTCGACTTCGTAAGCCACGCACATTTTAATTTCGTCGAAGTCGTCAAGAATATCCAGCCGCGTGACTGCCATATAGTCGACGCCAGAAAGTTGACCAGCATATTTGACGACACAAGCATCAAGCCAACCAGTTCTGCGCGGACGACCTGTAACCGTACCAAATTCGTGACCAGCCGTTCTAAGCTTATCGCCAATTTCATTTAACTGTTCTGTTGG
Organism: uncultured Selenomonadales bacterium; assembly: GCA_946403735.1. GTDB lineage: Bacteria > Bacillota > Negativicutes > Selenomonadales > Selenomonadaceae > Quinella. The sequence continues at coordinate 1,021 of CAMJAZ010000325.1, read as the reverse complement.
GAATGGACCTTCACCGACGCGCGTACAGTAAGCTTTAACGACGCCAATAATTTTATCAATTTTTTTCGGCGCAACGCCAGCACCAACTGCAACGCCGCCGCTAATCGGATGACTTGCCGTAACGTAAGGGTACGTGCCGTAGTCAATATCAAGCATTGTAGCCTGTGCACCTTCAAATAAAATTTTCTTGCCCGCGTCAATTTCATCATTCAAAAAGCTAATCGTGTCGCAGACGTACGGCGCAATTCTTTCCGCGTAACCTTCATATTCAGCTAAAATTTCATCGTAGTTAAGCGGCTCGTGATTGTAGGCTTTCTGCAGGATAAAATTTTTTTGGTCTAAAACTTCACGGCATTTAGCGGCAAATTCTTCACGGTCGATTAAGTCACAAATTCTAATACCGATTCTGTCTGCCTTGTCAATGTAACAAGGACCAATTCCGCGTTTCGTCGTACCAATTTTTTTATCGCCGCGCAGATTTTCATTGAGTTCATCAAAAATTTTGTGCCAAGGCATTACTACGTGAGCGCGATTAGAAATTTTTATGTTGGACACGTCGACGCCGCGATTTTTTAAAGCGTCAATTTCTTCCAGAAAAACTTGTGGGTCGAAGACGACACCGTTAGCAATGACGCAAGTTGTATCTTTACACAAAATTCCCGACGGCATAAGGCGCAATTTATATTCTTCGCCATTAAGGCAAACGGTATGTCCAGCGTTGGAACCGCCTTGAAATCTGACTACGGTATCAGCCTGCGCGGCAAGGTAATCGACAATTTTTCCTTTGCCTTCGTCTCCCCATTGCGTACCATTTATAACAACTGTTGACATTTTAAAACTATTTCCTCCGTTACTGAGAACTTATAAAAAGTTAAAACTTTTATGTCCCATTCCTGCTTCATCGAATCCGCTTTCGCCTTCGCTACTCACGTTTGCTATGATTCTCCACAGGCTTAAATTCCCCGATAACGTACGGGTACACATTGCAAATGTCTTTTACGTGACAAGCTTGCAATTTCAG
>CAMJAZ010000324.1 GCA_946403735.1 uncultured Selenomonadales bacterium | reverse complement strand
CTTTGTTAAGTGCTGACGTTTGCGTTTGCGGCGGCGGCTCGGCAGGAACAGCGGCGGCGATAAATGCGGCTAAAAACGGCGCAAAAGTTGTTCTAATCGAAAAGAACATTTCGCTTGGCGGACTTCAAACGGGCGGCTGTGTGTATCCTTGTATGTCGTCTCTTGTCAATGACAGTGACACGCCTTATATAAAAGAAATAAATTCCAGAATGAAAGTTCTTGGTTATAATCCAACACCAAAACTTAAAGTATCTACGATTAGGCACGACGACGGCAGGGGAAGGTATCCTCCTGAAGTTTTGCTTGAAATTTATGATGAAATGTGCGAAGAAGTCGGCGTAAATATTCTTTACAACACGACGATTATCGGCGCAATTACTGAAAATGAAAAAATTTCTTCGTGCGTTATTCAAACAATCGAAGGCATTTCAAAAATTGACGCAAAAATTTTCATTGACTCAAGCGGCGACGCAGTTTTATCAAGATTTGCTGGCGTTCCCGTTGAAAGCGGTTTGCCTACAACTGGACGCAATCAGCCGATGACTTTTCGCTTTGAAATGAGCGGAATTGATGAAAAGCAAGTGTATGATTTTTTCAATAAAAAACTCAAAGATGAAAGAAGCAAGTTGCCTCCGCCGTATTTTTTATTTGAGAAATGGCAATATAACGAAAAAATTTTTCAAAAAGGAGTTGTCGACGGCGAATTAACGGAAGATGATATTTTGTACATTCAAGCGTTTACCATTGACGGAAAACTGGGTACAATGTCGATGAATTGTCCTGAATTGCCGCCGCTTAAATTTAGTTCGAATGATGCAATTTCTTATAGCAAGGCAGTTACTTACGGGCGAAAAATGATGCGTCGACTGGCAAAATTTTTTATAAAAAATATTCCTGGCTTTAAGAAAGCGACTATCAGCCGTGAAGCCGCGATGTTGGGTGTTCGTGAATCTTGGCGCGTTGTGGGAAAATATTTTATGACGCAAGATGATTATTTTGAGGCAAGAAAATTTCCCGATGCAATTTGTCGGACGGCTTATCCTATGGATATTCACGATAAAACGCTTGATATTAGTAAATTTTTAAAGCAGGGCGAATTTTATGAAATTCCATATCGCGCACTTGTGACGAATGAAATTGAAAATTTAGCGGTAGTTGGACGTTGTGCAAGCGGAAATTTTTCGGCTCAAGCGTCATTCAGAATTCAGCCTACTTGTATGAGTATGGGCGAAGCGGCTGGAATTGCGGCGGCTTATGCACTGCAAAATAATATTGCCTTAAATAATATTGAGTGGGATAAAATACCTGAAAAGATTCGCAGTTATGTAAGTAAAGGCTGAAAATTTTTTTAAATCCGCATTGTCGGGGATTTTTTTGTGCTATAATGCCTAAAATTTTTGTCTATGATATTTTATGGCAAAAAGCAGAATCCAACGGATATTTTGAAAATAAACTGAGATATATATATTTGAATTGCATAAAAAGAAAGGTTGCTGAGAAGATAAAGTGAAAAAGGAATTGATAAGACTTGAAAACGTGGTTAAAACTTTCGGCAGTTTGACTGTCCTTGATGAAATTGAATTGACGATTCACGAAAACGAATTTGTCACGTTACTGGGTCCATCTGGTTGCGGCAAAACAACGTTGCTCCGAATTATCGGCGGCTTTGAAACGCCTGATTCTGGCAAAGTCATTTTCAACGGCAAAGATATTACAAATGTTCCGCCGAATAAGCGCCCAATTAACACCGTCTTTCAAAAATATTCCCTCTTTTCACACATGAACGTTGAGGAAAATATTGCATTCGGACCGAAAATTAGCGGTAAAAGCGCCGATTATATTCGCGGAAAAATTTCCTACGCGCTTAAACTTGTGAACCTTGAAGGTTATGAAAAAAACGACGTAACTAAACTTAGCGGCGGTCAACAACAACGTATCGCCATTGCTCGCGCCATTGTCAATGAACCGAAAGTTTTGTTGCTTGATGAACCGTTAAGCGCACTTGATTTAAAGTTGCGTCGAAATATGCGCCACGAATTGGTTAGAATTAATCGCGAAACAGGCATAACTTTTATTTTCGTCACGCACGACCAAGAAGAAGCCCTTTCAATGTCAGATACAATCGTCGTGATGAATCAAGGCTACATTCAGCAAATTGGTACGCCCGAAGATGTTTATAATGAACCTGAAAATGCCTTTGTAGCTGATTTTATCGGCGATAGCAATATTATTGATGGCGTAATGGTACGCGATAAATTAGTTAGAATTTTGGGAAGAGAATATCCCTGCGTTGACGTAGGATTCCCGCCTGAAAGTCCTGTTGATGTACAAATTCGACCTGAAGATATTACACTTGACGCGCCGCAGGAAGATTCGCTTAACGGCGTTGTCACTAGCGTTGTATTTTGGGGAATGTCATACGATATACAAGTTTCCGCTGGCGGGATAGATTGGTTGATACAGTCTATTCATAAGCGCGAAGTTGGCGAAAAAGTTAGTTTGCATTTAGACCCAGAAAATATTCAAATTATGGCTAAACCTCAATCAGAAGATGAAGCAAAGTTAGTAAGTAGCTAATAGCTAGTAGTTAGTAGTTAGTAGTTTTTATCCACTACTCACTACTGACTACTAACTACTTACTAAAAAGGAGAATAATTTGAAATGTTTAGGTCTGTAAAAGTTCGCAACTTATTTTTAGCGCCATTTTGCGTATGGGCGGGAATTTTTATTTTTGTTCCGCTGGTCTATATAATTTACTACGGCTTTACAAATTCAGCGGGAACTTTCACGCTTGACAATGTGGAAATGATAACTCACCGCGAATATTATTCGTCATTAAAATTATCTGTACTGTTAGCATTGGCAACTACAATCGTTTGCTTACTGCTAGCTTATCCACTTTGTTTAATCTTAGTTGAACGGGCGAAAAGCGCGGGGACGATAATAATTTTGCTATTCGTACTGCCGCTTTGGATGAATACGCTACTTTCGACAATGGCTTGGCAGACAATT
>CAMJAZ010000323.1 GCA_946403735.1 uncultured Selenomonadales bacterium | reverse complement strand
ACAGCGGCAAGTCCCAACGCTAACGCTAAAGACGCTAAAAACGATTCGCCACCTGAAAGCGTCGCAATATCCCTGCAAGTTCCTGAATTTGCGTCAAAAATTTCTAAATCAAGCCCCGCCAATCTAGATTTATTCGTCTGCTCCTTATTGCGGAATTGATAACGTCCGCCGCTCATTTTATCCAGCCGCAAATTTGCTTCGCCGATAACGTGTTGGAACATTGAATTTAAATAGTAGCGTTGAAAGGAAAGTTTACCGTTCGCCGTACTGGAAAGTTTTGACCACATAATAAAATTTTCATTGGCACTTTGAAGTTCTCTTGCTAAGCTGTCAAGTTTAGTTGAAAGATTTTTTAAACGGTTCAAATCTTTGCTAAGATTTTTAGACGCAACCATTTTGTCAAAGTACAACTTCTGCGCGGCGTCAGCTTTACTTTTAAGCTCTGCAATATTCGGCTTAACTTTACCGTCAACTTTTTTAGCGGCGTCAGCGTGAACTTTTTCTGCCGATTTAAATTCGCCTTCCAAGTTAGATTTTTTAGTAAGTGCTTGCTGGTAAATTTTTTCGGCACTTTGAAAGGCGGCGTCAAGTTTAGATTTTTCAGCTTGATTTTTATTCAAGTCTGCAGAAATTTTTTCAGCGTCTTTCAAATAGTCGGCGGAAATTTGCACCGTCTTTTCGTCTACAACTCCACGCAGATTTTCAGCAACTTTAGAAAATTTTTCAAGCGTCGACCTTGCCGCGTCAATTTTTTTGTGAAGTTCGGCAGTTTTTTCATTACCTTTTTTCAAACTGGTACGCGCTTTTTCCAATTCATCAGCAAATTTTTTCATACGGTCAAAAGTTTTTTGCGCGTCATCCAAATTTAAATCTTTATCGAACTTTTTCAGCGCGTCGCTAATGGTTTCAATATTGCCAGTAATTTTTGCTACGGCTTGAACTGCAGAATCTTTTTCAAGTTGACGGCGTTGCAAGATTTTTTCATTATGCGCAATTTCTTCGTCAGTCGGAATAACTTCATCACTTACGGCAAGGTGGGGGTGAACAGTTGAGCCGCAAACTGGGCAAGGTTCACCGTCCTGCAACGTAGCGGCAAGCTTAGCGGCGGCGGCAAGTTTTTGCAATGCAATTAAGCGATTAAGTTTCGACTGCGTGTCGTCAAAATTTTTATTTGCCGTAGCAAGTCTACCTTCAGCCGCAGTAAATTCTTTTTTTAACCGTTCAAGTTCAGCCGTCTGCGATTGAAAATCTTTAGCCTGTTTCAAATTTTGTTCAGCGTCTTTAAACTTGACATCAGCGCCAGCAAATTTTTCAATCTGCGCGTTCAATTCATTCAAGCGCGTTTCGTACAAAGGCTTACACTCAATTAAATCGTCAAGAATTTTTTTAGCGTCACGTTCAGATTTTTCAGCGGCGGCAAGTTTTGACTTAGCAGTTTGAAGGTCGACGATTGCGGCTTGAATTTTTTTAAGTTCGTCTATAACACGTTCAAGTTCACGGCGGCGCGGCTCTTCAGCTTTTTGTGAGTCGTAGTCAATCTGCGCGGCGGAAAAATTTTTTTCAGCAGTGGCAAGGGAAGTTTTAGCGTTCTGCAAATTTTTAACACTGTTGTCGAAATTTTCAAAGTCAGCGTACAAAGTTTTTCCGTCGGACAACTGCGCGGCGGTATCTCTAGCTTTAACTTCCAGCAGGACACTTTCAGCGTTAAGTTTTTCTACATCAGCTTTGAAAGTTTTAATCAGCGTGTAAAGCGAATCTTCGTTAAATTTGTCGTCATCAACGTTGCCGATAGTTTTAGCTTCGTTCAAAAAATTTTCACGTACATTTTCAAGATTTTTATATTGAATTTCAGCATCAGCTTTTTTTTCTTTCAGCTGAACTTCGACGGCTTTGTACAAATCGGCGCTGAAAATGACGTTGAGAATTTCTCCGCGTTCGCCAGAATTTGCCATAAGAAATTTTCTAAATTCACCTTGCGGCAGAAGTACAACTTGGCGGAATTGGTCGGCGTTGAACTGTAACAAATTTTTAAAAAAGTCACTGCCTTTAAGATTGGGAATAATTTTGCCGTCTTCGTAAATTTCGACAGAGGAACTTTTTTTTAAATGTTTTGGAGAGCGAATGACGCGATAAATTTTTTGGTTCAACGTGAAAGTGAAGTCAACTACAGTTTGTACATTGTCATCAGCTTTTTCAGAGCGCATCATTTCGCCAGTACGTTTTTCGCCAGAACATCTTCCATAAAGCGCGTAACAAATAGCGTCTAAAATTGTAGTCTTGCCAGAACCAGTTGCACCGTGTATCAGAAAAAAATTGCTACCAGCGAGTCCATTTTTAAAATCAATCGTGACGCCGTTTACATACGGACCGAACGCCTTCATTGTCAATTTCAATGGCTTCATTTTTAATTTCCTTTCATAAAAATTTTTGATAAATTTGTTAATCAAAATAAAAAACGCGCTGATTAGCACGTAATTTATACTAATCTGCGCGGTCGAAGTGACTAAAAATTTATCAGCTCAAACTTTTTATCCAATTTTGCATTTCATTAACAGTACTGCGATTTAACATTTTGCCTTCGACAATCGCGGGACAAATTACTTTTAAAGTGGTGACAGTCGTACCCAAGCCACTGCCGCCAGATGTTGCAAACAGGTAAACTTTTTTGCCAGTGAAGTCTGCACTCTCCAAAAAAGTATTGATAATGCGCGGCGCAGTATACCACCAAATTGGAAAGCCTACAAAAATTTTGTCGTAAGGTGCAACGTCAATTTTTTCTGCAATTTCAGGACGAGCCATAGGATGATTCATTTCAACCGAACTGCGCGACTTAGTATTATTCCAGTCTAAATCTGCGCGGTCATAAGGCACGGCAGGTTTAATTTCGGAAATATCAGCCTTTAAAGCGTCTGCCAAATTGTGGGCAACTTTCGCCGTAACGCCGCTTGCTGAAAAGTACGTCACCAAAGTTTTACTCATAATCAAACTTCCTTTATTTAGCAATTAATTCTAAATTCTTAATTCCTTTTCA
>CAMJAZ010000322.1 GCA_946403735.1 uncultured Selenomonadales bacterium | reverse complement strand
GCAGAACGAATGTTTGGCCACATTTCGACGACAGGAATTTCTTTGAAGACGTAAATTAAATTTTCGTCCCTATAAGTTTTTGTGAAAGTGAATTTAGATTCTTTACCATTCGCGCCAGTAAGCGGGAATATGAAAGTTACAGTTGCAGTATTTTTATTTTGGTCGTACTCAATGGTAAGACGTTTGCAAATTTCTTCAGGCGAAAAAATTTCAGCAAGTTCAACTTTTATCGGCAATATTGCCGCAATGCTAGCGTCTTGAAGTCGACGTGCGCCGCCAAATTCCAATGAGTTAGGAAATTCGCCGCCGTCAATCAGTACAATATCTTCCTGGAAAAAATCTTCAGGGCGTCTAAATTCAATGCCTTCTAAATGTACTGAACCAATTTGCGCTGGACCATTCTGCAGGGAAGATTCGGTAATATCGCTGGCACAAAGTCCGTTCCAAATGGCAAGGCGTTCAGGTGCAACTCTTTCTTGCCGCGCAAATTCTTTAACCATTTCAGGCGAGATAAGAAGTAATTTTTTATCTTCGCGACCAGCTTTAAGTACAAGTTGGACGGCAGAAGTTGTATTGACGACGTTACTTTTTACTGAATCGCGCAGAAGATACGCCATACCTTGATAAAGCGCTAATCCAGAATCTTGAAGTGTAAAACTTCCCGAATTATCATTTTCAAGATTCCGTTCAACGTCTTCAACATAACTATCAACGCATGACTTCAACGTATTTATCAACGCGGCGTTAGCGTTTTGACTTCTACGCAAACTTTGCAAGTTACTTTGAAGATTTTCCAGCCAAACTTTCAATGCGACAAGATCATCATTCGCTAACATTGGAATGGGATCAATCAACGTGCTTTTATCATTGCTCCAAGGTTTATTTAAGCGTCCTTTGAAATTTTCTGAATAATCGGCAACGGTTGATACCAATGTCAAAGGCGAAGTCAGCGCGATTGGAATTCGATTTAAGTACACAATGTAAATTCCGCTAACCCAAGCGCTAGATTCACCGTCAAGCGATTCATGCGGCGCGAGAGTTTTAAAAACTTCTGCTAAAGGTGAATTGTCCGTCGATAAATCGATATGTTCAACCATTAAATTTAAGTGTCGAATATCTTTCAGCGCGAACATTGCCAGCAACGCACGCCATTCGCCGATAATGCGATCTTTTAAGCCCTTAACAAAGCCGCTGTCATTGTTTGGATTGTCGAACAGCGCCATTTTGAAGAGCAACGGTTTAGCCCAAATATTTGGGATTGAATCAATATTGCCAACGTCTGCAATATCATTACCTTCCGCCAAACTGCCAATAAATTTTTCTAAAAAATCAGCGTCATCATGCGATTGCCAGTTTCCAAATTGATTAAATTGCAGTCTATTTGCCTTACCTTTGGCGATTGAAGGTAGGATAGGAATTGCCATAAATTTTTCCTCCATATTAGCTTGTAGGTGTTATCTTTTAGCTTACAGAAAAATTATCATTACGAATTACGAATTAAATCAAGCTTTGTAGCAAGAGTCGTACAGGCGACGCAAAAGTTTTCCGAAACCTTTAGCTTCAACATTCGACGATTCAGAAAGCCGCGTAAAGATAACGTCCAAAGTCAAGCTATCGTCATCGCTGGGAACGCAGGTATTGAAATTATTTTCCGAAATAGTAACGTCTACTCCGCCACTTACTGGAACTGCATTAAAAGCATTTCGGCTGATTAAATTCACGTTAAGCCCGTCCCAACTTTCAATTTGTTGCAACCAAAGGCAAAAATCTTTCGCGTAACGCTCGAAAATTTGAACTTCATTTTTATGAATATCAATTTGTTCACGTTCAACTATATCGACGTACCACGGCGGAACTTTCTTGAAAAGTCTTGACCAAAAACCAGTCGACGGAGGATTTTTAAGTACAGGCAAAACGTGCTGAATGTACGCGAAAATAAAGCGCGTGAATTGTACGAAACGCTTTTTAAAATCGGGCGTCATATTTTGTAAGTCACCCCAATTAAAAGTGTTCTGTTCATTCCGACAAACATATTTGAAGGTGGTACTGTTCACTTTATTTTGCGCGTAAAAATCTGCGGCGGCAAGTGCGGCGTAAAGTTCAATGATATGTGCGTCATTTTTCTGTTCTCCGCCGCCTACGCTGAATTTTACGTTGCCCATAGAAGATTCGCCTAGCAAGTACATAAAGTCGAAGTCGTTATCATCTTGCGAATAATATTTCAGAGCCGCTTTAGAGTTCGTCAAAAAGTTTTCTGACCGTGCAAAAAGTTCGTCATCTTTCGTATCTTGAGGAATGAAATTGAAGTACGGCAAAATCATAGCGCCACCGATTAAAATTTGATTCTGCGACTTGGCAAGACTTTGTCGAATAAGACGCGCTATAGTAGGAATGCCAGCCGCGCCAGTGCCACCGAATATTGAACCTGCAATAAAAATTTTCGCTAAGTTGCCAGAGTTATCGATAACATTTTTAATTTTGTTGATGAAAGTTTGCCATTGCGCATCATTAGAATCAGGCGAAGCGTACTTACGAGCTAATACTGCCGCGCCAATGGATGGATGACCGCGAAAACCTTCATTTAAAAAAGTTTCGCGTTCAGCCTTAGTGTAAAGACTCCTATAAAGTTTGCCGAGCGGCGTACCTTTATTTAAGCTTGCCTCCATTAAATCATCAAGGCGTTCATTACTTTTAACAGGATTCCAGGGAAAGTCTGGTATAATTTCGACTTTATTTTTAAACAGCGTCGAATCATCACCGACTGAAACGTTTTGAAATTCTAGAAAATTTTTTAGAGCGGTGCTTGTACGTGTAAAGTTGCCGTTTCCGCTATCGGGATCTATAGCAATGACGTTTAATTTTTCATTGCTTGGCAAGATACCCGCAACTGTTATGTGAGTTAGCGCCTCAAGAATTTTAGCGCCGCTCCCTCCTATGGATATGAAATAATACGCCATTAAAATTTCTCCTTCGTCGAAATTTTAAAATTAAGAATTAAGAATGTAGAATTTTTTCTTAATTTTAAATTCTTA
>CAMJAZ010000321.1 GCA_946403735.1 uncultured Selenomonadales bacterium | reverse complement strand
TCCTTCATCAGCGTAGGAAAATAAATGTGTCTTGTCATACATCGCCGCAATTTCACCGTGACGATTCGCTACGATACAGCGATTAAAAATTTTACCGTCAACTGCCGCGATTGTCGAGCCGCCTATAATATTGACGTTATTTTTTAAAGCCGCCGCGCAGAGAAATTCTGCTGTTCGTTTACCGTCAACGTCAGCAAAATTTTCAATCGGCGTTGGATAATAGCCAGTCGTCCAGAGTTCAGGCAAAATTGCAACGTCAGAATTTTTAGCGCCGTCAAGTAACCTTCGCGCTGTATCAAAATTTTTGTCGACGTTGCCAAGTTCAGATTTAAATTGCAGTACAGAAATTTTCAAATTATCCACCATAAATTTATTTCCCAAATTCTACATTCTTAATTCTTTCAGCGCTTGCCCAGTGTAGGAATTTTCGACCTGTGCAACTTCTTCAGGAGTGCCAAAAGCTACAAGTTGCCCGCCTTTATCGCCGCCATCTGGTCCCAAGTCGATAATGTAATCAGCGCATTTAATCACGTCGAGATTGTGTTCAATGATTAAAACTGTGTCGCCACGTTCAACAAGCCGCTGTACAACGTCGATTAACTTTTTCACGTCGTCAAAGTGCAAGCCAGTCGTCGGTTCGTCCATAATGTAAATATTTTTTTGTTGAGTAATTGGACGGGCTAACTGCGCGGCAAGTTTTACGCGTTGGGATTCGCCGCCGCTCAACGTATTGGCAGGTTGTCCCAGTTCAATGTAGCCCAATCCAACGTCGTGAAGAACTTGCAACATTCGCTTAATCGCAGGAACATTGCCGAAAAATTCCAGCGCCTCATCAACTGACATTGACAAAACTTCCGCAATGTTTTTGCCTTTGTACTTAACTTCAAGCGTTTCAGCGTTAAACCGCGCACCGTTGCAAACGTCGCAAGTTACATAAACCGTCGGCAAAAAGTTCATCGGAATTTTCAATACGCCGTTTCCGCTACAATGTTCGCACCTGCCGCCTTTAACGTTAAAACTAAATCTGCTTGCCGTGTAGCCACGAATTTGTGAACCTTGCGTTTCGCCAAAAAGTTTTCGTATCCTGTCAAAAATTTTCGTGTACGTCACAACATTTGAACGCGGACTTCTGCCAATCGGGTCTTGATCAATTTTAATAATCGTTTCAATGCCGAATTGTTTCAAAATATCTTTGTCGTAGTAAAGTCGCGGATAAATGACTTCCTCAACTAACGTAGACTTGCCAGAGCCTGACACGCCAGTGACGACCGTTAAAACTTCCAGCGGCAAAGTTACATTTAAATTTTGCAGATTGTTAGCGTTGACGTTGTCGAAGGCGATAAAATTTTCAGCAGTTCGCCGCGTTGACGGTACAGGAATATTTTTCCGTCCGCTAAGATAATCGCCGGTTAAAGAATTTTCAATTTGCGAAATTTCATCAGCCGTACCCTGTGCTACAACTTCGCCGCCATGTTTACCAGCGCCGCGCCCAATGTCGACCAGCATATCAGCCGCACGCATTGTTTCTTCATCGTGTTCAACTACAAGCAAAGTATTTCCCAAGTCGCGCAGATTTTTAAGCGTTTCCAAAAGTTTTTGATTGTCGTGTTGATGAAGACCGATTGACGGTTCATCTAAAACGTACAAAACGCCAGTCAACGCCGAGCCTATTTGCGTGGCAAGTCTGATTCGTTGAAATTCGCCGCCTGATAACGTCGCTGATTTTCTAGACAAAGTAAGATAATCTAAGCCAACGTCGCGTAAAAATTTCAGCCGTGATTTAATTTCCTTCAACACTTGTTTAGAAATTTTTTTATCGGTGTCGCTAAGTTTTTCCGTCAGTTCGTCGAAAAATTTCCCGCACTTGTCAACGGACATATCGACAACATCAGAGATATTTTTTTCGCCAACTTTCACGGCAAGCGCAAATGGATTAAGCCGCTTTCCGTGACATTCAGGGCAAGTTTCAAAGCCGTCATCATTTGTTTTAAATTCGTGTACAGCGTGCATCCACTCAAACATTGTTTCCCAGTTGAGTTGCTGAAAAACTTTACCAAGTCCGCTACAATGTGAACAAGCGCCAGTTGGGCTGTTGAATGAAAAAAGTTGCGCATCAATCTTCGGTAAACTAATTCCGCAGTCGACGCAGGAATTTTTTTCGCTGAAAGTCAAAATTTTTTCGTCCGTCTCAACGTGAACAATTCCGTTGCCAAATTTCAGCGCCGTTTCCAGCGAATCAGCAAGCCGCGAACGAATATTTTCACGAATGATTAAGCGGTCAACCACTAAGTCAATGGAATGTTTTTTAGTTTTGGCAAGTTTAATATTGTCGTCGAGTTCGCGCAGTTCACCGTCAACTTTCACACGAATAAATCCAGAAGTTTTAAGATGTTCAAAAATTTCTTCGTGACGACCTTTTTTCTGATTGACAATCGGCGCTAAAAGTGTAAAGCGCGTACCTTCGGGCAACTTTAAAATCTGCGCTAAAATTTGGTCGACACTTTGCGGAGTGACAGGCTTTCCACAGTTTGGACAATGCGGTTTACCGATTCGCGCGAAAAGTAAGCGCAGGTAGTCATAAATTTCAGTGACAGTGCCGACAGTCGAACGCGGATTGTTATTTGTCGTCTTTTGATTAATCGCAATGGCAGGGCTAAGACCTTCAATCTGTTCAACGTCAGGCTTATCAGGCAGACCTAAAAATTGTCGCGCGTAACTTGAAAGACTTTCCATATAGCGGCGTTGACCTTCAGCGTAAATCGTATCGAAGGCAAGGGAACTTTTACCAGAACCAGACACGCCAGTTATCACGACAAATTTTTCACGCGGTATTTCTACGTCAATATTTTTCAAATTGTGAACTCTTGCGCCGCGAACTTTTATATAATCCAAAATTTTAACCTCACTTTTTACGTAAAATTTTTTATGAAATGTTTATGATACGAAAGGATATTTTTACTGTATCGAAAATTTCAGACAAAATAAAACTAAATTATTTGTAGGGAGGGCATTTTTCAGGAGTAAAATTTTTAAGGCAATA
>CAMJAZ010000320.1 GCA_946403735.1 uncultured Selenomonadales bacterium | reverse complement strand
TACAAGCCAGGCGAAAAAATTTGCTGTTCGTCGATATTAGCAAAGCCAGTTTTACGCTCGCAATAAGGTTTAATTTCGTTGATACGATTTTCAAAATGTTTACCGAAATAAATATGCCGTTCAAATTCTTTTGTGGCGCGAAAATCGCCGTCAATACTGCGGAGCTGAGATTCAACGTCAAGCAAAATAGAATTTAAGTCAGCGTCGGGTCTAATGGCGTTTTCATAATTTGATTTGAAAAATTGGATTAATTGACGTTGGATAGACTTTCTCTTTACAATTTTTGCGTGCCCTCGAGCGTAGGCGTCAGTAAAGGCGCTTTCACTGATAGCAATAATGGTATCTCTAGAGACTTTTTCTTTGAGTTCGTCATAAAGCGACAGGACGTCTGGGGCAATGCCGCTTTTGTATTGACGAATAATAGTGCGAAAAACGGTTTGAAAAGTGGGTGAGCTAAAGTCTTCGGCGTCAAGTTCGGCCATAATATCAGGAATACAAACACCTTTTTTTAAAAGCATAGCGCCAAGAATTTCGGCTTCAATTTCAGCACTTTTAGGCGTTTCAGCTTTTTTAGTTTTAATTTCTTCTTCAGTAGGAATATGATAATTATGGACGTGAACCTTAACATCGTTGTCTTGCGACACGTCAGCAGAAGTTCTTTTTTCAGAATTGGGGGGTTGAAAATTTTCTTCAATAGTGGTAGAGTTAATATTATTATTTATGTTCTGTGCGTCGCTGGCAGACGCAATTTTTTTTGCCTGTTTAACCGAAGGGATTTTTTCAAATTCTTCTTCAGTTAAGGCGCGACCGAGAAAGTTTTCAAAGTAGGATCTAATTTCTCTAAGTTTTTCATTAAGGTCAGACATTCGGTATAACTCCTTTCATCAAAAAGCGTGTTTTCATCCATAAGCGAATTAATAAAAAGTAATCGCTGTTCGTTAGAGGCAGGTGACTTTCTTTCGTTAATCAAAATTTGTTCAAATTCTGCAAGTTCGCAAAGGTCAAACCATAAACCGTCACGGGATTTAATAGAATAAGTCTGTGCATAAGTACAGACAAAATTGTCAAAGAAATCATTAGTTATTCGGTGGTATTGACTAAAATAATTTCTAGCCCAAGTTTCGGTTACAAAAACAAAATCTTTTAAACCGTGTTGTAAAAGTTCGGCGGCGAAATAAAAAGTAAGGCGCGGAACTTCATCAGGCAAGGGAGCGAACCACTTTTTGAGATCGTCGTTTTTTTTATGGAGTGTGGCGATAAAGGCTAAAAGTCGCGGACCTTCAGAATATGATTTGAGGAATTCGAGAGCGTGAAAAGCGTCTTCATGTTTTAGCCGCTCATCGGAATCAGTAAGTTGTCTGCAGTTCCAAATTTTAAGTTGGAGTGCTAGAAATTCTAATGCGTCATTGCGATTTAATTTGTAATCGTCGACAAGCTGAAAAAATTTGCGAAAAGTAACTCTGCCGACAGCCGCGCCAATGAAGAAAAATTGAGGATCTCTGTAATGAAGATATAAAGAAAATAAAGTTTTCTTTAACCTTGCAAAAGGGTCATCCAAAAAAAACACCTCCTTTCAATAAAAATAAAGTTGACAGTTACGAATAAAAAGTTTATTATATCAAAAGACATTTGACGCCCGCCTTCGGGCGTGAATATATAGAAATCCCCCTTTTTGTTAGTATTGGTTGCAATTTTTATTCTAGCAAATAGCGGGGATTTTTGCAACCGTTTTTTATACAGGAATTTTTAAATCAAGCGCCCTGTGATAAGCCCAGCCTTTGTCGTAACCTACAACAAAGGCAATGTGAAGTAAATCGTTATAAGTTTTAGCATATTTGATAGCACGAAAAGCAGCCCAGCCTTTTTTATAATTTTTCTTTTCAGCGATTGATAAAAAATGTTCAATGGACGTTGGCGCGTGGATAACAGAAATTGTCTGCGTCGACGCCATTTTTTTATTTTCAGCAGATGAATAAATTTGTTCGGCGTCATCAGCAAAAACTTTAACGCCTTGTGTTAAATCGTAGCCACAATTTGGGCAAAATTGCGCGGCATAATGGACAGGAGTATTGCAATTCGGACAAACTTCGTGGGGCGGGGCGTCACCATGCACGACGGGTTTATTGGGGTCAAGCGACCAATCGCGAAAATCATCGGGCTTGCCTAATTCTTTGAAATTGCCAACGCAGTCGATAATGATAGCGATTTTGTTAAGGTCTGAAGGATCGGGGCGCATAGATCGCATAGACTGTTGGACGTGAAGAGTGAGTGATTTAGTAGGACGAGCAAGAATAACGGCGTGACAATTAGGAACGTCGAAACCTTCACCGAAAAGTTCAGCATTACAAAGAATTTTAAATTTACCTTGCCTGAAATCGTTGATAATATTGGCGCGAATTTTTTTAGGCGTTGAGCCGTCACAATGTACGGCAGGAATACCAGCATAATTAAAAAAGCGTGCAACGTGTTGAGAATGTTTGACGTTGACGCAATAGCAAATAGCTGATTTGCCTTTGGCATAAAGTTTGTAGCTGTCGATAATAGTTTTAGTGACGGAAGGATTGAGCATAAATCTAGACAAATTGTCAGGTTGATAATCGCCTTGAAAAATAGTCGCATTTTCGAGGAAAGATGCTAAAGGTTTATCCTTGACAATAATATCCATAGTGAAATAGTTGAAGTGTGTAAGGTTACCAAGTTTAATTAAATCAGCTACGGAAGGCGATAACACCATAGAATCAAAGACATCATTTAAAGTAATACCGCCCAAACGGAGGGGAGTAGCAGTGACGCCGAGCAAAAAAGCCTTAGGGAAGGCGGCTAAGACACGCTGATAACTATCGGCTAAAATGTGGTGGCATTCATCACATACAAGCAAGTCGGGCTTTTTAACATCCAAAAGACGATTAACTAAGGTCTGAACGCTAGCAATTTGAACAGGCGCGTCATAATCGGGCTTGACGCCAGACGCAATAATACCGTACGGAATACCGAGTTGAGCGAAAGTTGCAGCAGTCTGTTCAATTAATTCTCTGCGGTGTACGAAGAAAATAGCGCGTTTGC
>CAMJAZ010000319.1 GCA_946403735.1 uncultured Selenomonadales bacterium | reverse complement strand
CGCAAGCGTTTTTTTCAAAATATCTTTTTTGTGTTCCTCAATACTATTTTCAATCCAATTTCCCATAACGTCACTTCCTTAAAACGGTGCTTTAAACTGTTGCCGATTCGTCGCAGTTGAAGGTTTCGCAGAAGATTTATAAACCTGCGTATTAAAATTTGCGTCGGGATCATCTGCAGTATCAGCAATCAGCAAACTATTTTTCCAAGCGTACTTGACCGCCATAGTCTGCGCTTTAGCAACCGCCTTATCGCCAGCGTCAATTCCTTGTCCAACGCCGCGAATCATAAAAAATTCTTCGGATTCGGTATCAATATCAATCAACCGAATTTCAACTTCAACCGTCGCCATCATTTCATTCTTAAATTCGCGAACTTCCTTCAGCGTAGAAATGGCGCAGGTAATAATGCCGTTGTCGACCAATGCCGCATTGACCGCCGCGTTGACTTTAGCCGCAGATACGTACTTGTAACCAACTTCGTCGTTGTTGCTGTCGTACGTCAAACTTCTGCAAGCTTTCATCACGTTCAAAATTTTTTTCGCAAGTGCCACTTGTCAATCACTCCTTGAAGTGGTAAAATAATTTAATTAATATTGTTCTTTTTCGCCGTGCCTGTTGAAGGCTTTTTTACTTTACGGCGCTTTTTTTACGCTTGAAACGTGTTGCCAATTTCGCCCGTATCATTAATCAGCGTCAAAATTCTGTCGTACTCGTCGCGGACATCATCGACACTATCAACGCTAGGTTCATTGCCAAAATTACGGTACGGTTTCCACCAATCGTGCGGCAAAATTTTCTTGTCAGCAACGAAACAAAATCCCGCGCCTTCAATAAACTGCAAAAGGCTATCAATCGTCGCGATAATGACGGGGTCAAGTTCTTCTGCGTCCTTTTCGTAATAATGCAAGCCGCCTTTGCCGCTGAATCCCGCCGTGTAAATTCTGGTAGTAGTCTGCGGGTAAATCAGCGGTCTAAAATCAAGCCACAAACCGCCGCCGTAGTAGCCATTTTCGCCGTAGCGTCCGCGCAAAACTGTTCCCACCAAGTCAGCGAACTTGTCGCAGTCCACGTGCTTGGGCAATGCCAGTATCATCTTTACCATTAGTTTCTTCCTCCATTCTTTTCAACATTTCGCCAGATAAAAGTGCCTCTGTGAAATAGCCTACCTTTTCGACAATTTTGCCGATAAACAAATCAGCGCTAATTCCAACTTCACTTGCCACGCGCATAATGACGCCAGCTAAAATGCTTGAAAATCTGTCCGCCGTTCTAGGTTTCATTGCAATGTTAGTTGCCATTTCAATGTGATTTTTAGAATCCACCTTCACGATTAAAATTCCAGTACCGTTTTCAGTACAACAATCAAGTACCTGTTCAAGCAATTTAGTTTCTTCTTCGTTGTGTTTAATCGGCGCGGCTTTACTAATCTGCTTAAACCTGTTGGCAATTAAAGCCTTTTCGCTGATTTTCTTCCTACAACTCGACAAGTTTTTCCCTCCATTCATCCTTTGACCAGCCATAATATTTTTGAAAATACTTGATGAACTTCGCCGTTGTCGAAACGCTCATTCCGCGTCCTTTTAAAACACAGCTTAACGTTGTAGGGTCTACTCCAACTTTTTTTGCCAAAGCCCGCTTAGTTACACCATCGGCAATTTGAGCATCCAGCACATCAAGTACCCCCGACTTAAACCCAAATTTAAACTTCAAAATTTGTCACCTCCCGTCTCAAAATATCTAGTTTTCTCAAGCCCCAACGCCTTATCGATTTTTAAGGCTATACGACGTCTAATTTTTTTGCCGTTCAACAATGAATAAAAAGTTCTGTCACTTATGCCGCAAAGTTTCGCCGCATCCAACACCGCTATATTTCTTTGCTTCAGCGCGTCTAAAACTTCATCCCTTACAAAAATTGCAACGTGGAAACACGGACGCCGTTTAACTTTCAAGTCGTAGTTAGTTTTCGTCAAGCCAAGCGCGTCAGAAATTTTCTTAGCAGTCTTGATTGTTGAATGCATTCCAGCAAACACCCTTGAAAGGCTGGAACACGGTACGTCGCAAATTCGCGAAATTTCAATCCTAGACTTTCCAGCAGTTTTAGCTTTAAGTTCAGCCAAGTTAATCTGCGCAAGCACTATCAACCTTTTCACCTCCTTAAAGTTTGTTGAGCAAGCGTCTATCGCCGCCGCCTATCAATACCATTTCGCCCATTTCTTCAAAACGACTGGTTATGCGTATTCCGCGAAAATCGCCTTTGTAGTAGTCTATCAAGCCTTTTGCGTCGTAATTACTTGTTGCCAGAACTGCCTTTTGCGCGTTGTACCGATTGTTTATTATCGCGTACAGTCTTTCTATCGCCCAATCCGTACCTTTTTCCGCGCCTATATCGTCAAGTACCAGCAAGTCAACTTTTTCAAGTTCAGCCATAATCGCGTCGTAGGCGCTTTTTTTGTACCCAAATCCGTCATCAACCGTTGCGTTTTGATTGAACGTCGACTTTATGTCGTCAAGCAAACTCGGCACGTCTCCAAAAATTACGCTGTAACCTTTATTCAAAAGTTCCTGCGCTACGATTGACGCTAAAAAAGTTTTGCCGCAGCCTGCCAGTCCGTACAAATACACGCTACGATTGGGATTTTCTGTAATTCTTTTAGCCCATTTAACCGCCTTTGCGTTATCGCGCGTGACTTGATAATCTTCAAAAGTTTTGCCGATATATTTGGGCGGTATTCGCGAACGCTTAAAATTCTGCTGGATTCGCTTTTGTTGACGTGCTTGCAGTGCAAATTTACAAGGTCGCGCCGCTACGTTTAACTGTTGCCAATCCTCAAACACCCTGATAACCTTCGTGAAGTTTTTGTCAAAAATTGTTGTCTTTACGCAGGGAAGTCCCGTACATTTGGCGCAAATAGCGTTATCGCGTCTGACCTGCAAGACTTTTTCCACGTCGTCAACGCTTAACCAATCGCCGAATTCTGCACGAATAGATGGCGCATTTTCTTCAATCAGCGCTTGACGTTTCAAACTCGCCGACTTCAAAAGTTCAATCGGGATCGCGTTGG
>CAMJAZ010000318.1 GCA_946403735.1 uncultured Selenomonadales bacterium | reverse complement strand
AACTTTTCTTCCAATCGCTGGACCTGTCGGCACTGCGTTAGGAATGGTAGTTGGCGGGATAGTAATGCTTATTATCGGCTACAACTACCATTACATGATGAATCGCTACCCTGACGCAGGCGGTACTTACACTTTCGCAAAAAAAACTTTGGGCTACGATCACGGTTTTTTAAGCGCGTGGTTTTTAATTCTAGTTTACATCGCGATAACTTGGGCAAATGCAACGGCAATTCCGCTAGTGTTCCGTAACTTAATGGGCGACGTTTTAAAGTTCGGCTATTTGTACCAGCTGGCAGGTTACGACGTTTATTTAGGTGAAGCGCTCGTATCTCTAGGGACTTTATGGCTAGGCGGGATAATGTGTGTACGTGGCGGGAAAATTGTTTCAGCCGTTCAAACTGTAGCGGCATTCATACTTTTAGGCGGCGTCACGATAGGATTCTGCGCGGCAGTTCAAGCACACGGCGGAAATATTTTTGACATAACGCCAGCATTTTCACCAGTCGATACACCAATGGGCGCAATTTTTGGAATAGCCGTTTTATCTCCTTGGGCATTCGTCGGCTTTGAATCAATTTCACATTCAGCGGAGGAATTTAAATTCTCTATAAAACAATCTTTCTCCATACTTTCAGTAGCAGTCTTAACAAGTACGCTAGCTTACATTTTCTTAGCATTAATGGCGGTATCGGTACTGCCTGACGGTTATTCAAATTGGGTGGACTACATAGCCGATTTAAAAAATTTGAAGGGCTACGCGGGCTTACCAACTTTCTTTGCCGTTGATTCGTTATTGGGTTCAACTGGCATGGTAATTTTATTTGTGACGTTGTTAGCGGCAGTCTTGACGGGCTTGGTAGGAAATTCAATCGCGGCAAGTCGTCTGATTTACGCAATGGCACGCGACGATATTATTTCACAAAAGCTGGCTTTACTCGGCAAGTACGGTACGCCGCAAAATGTTTTTATGCTGATATTGATTTTATCGTTGCCAATTCCATTTTTAGGACGAACTGCAATAAGCTGGATTGTAGACGTAACGTCAATAGGTGCAACGATAGCTTATGCTTATGCGTCAGGCGTAGCGTTTTCATTGGCGCGTAAAGACGGAAATAAACTTGTACAAGCGACAGGCTTAATTGGCGCGTTTATATCCGTGATATTTTTCCTGTACTTTATGATTCCAAACTTTTGGGCAGTCAACGCGATGTCGTCCGAATCGTACATAATTTTAATGGGCTGGAGTATTTTAGGATTTATCGTCTTCCGCTACGTCTTCCAAATGGACAGGCGCAACCATTTAGGAAAATCTACAATCGCATGGATGGCGTTACTGTTTTTAATTTTCTTCACGTCGACAATGTGGTTACGTCAAGCGACGCACGATACAACTAAAAATGTTTTGGACAATCTCAACGCTTACTATATCGAAGAACTTTACGAACACGGCGCGGTACTTGATAGCAGGGAGAAAGCCGACGCGGAATATTATTTGGAAAATCAAATGCAACACGTCAGCTTTTCTTTGACAAGTTACAATGCAATTCAAATGTGCTTGTTAATCGCGACGCTTTTTATTATGTTTAGCATTTACAATATGATGACGAAACGCGAAAAAAATTTAGAAATTAAGCGCGTCGAGGCTGAACAAAGTAGCAAGGCTAAAAGTACTTTCCTTTTCAATATGAGCCACGATATCCGTACGCCGATGAACGCCATTATAGGTTACGTCACGTTGGCTAAAAAGGAAAAAGATATTTCGCCGACCGTTGCAAATTATTTGACGAAGATTGAGGCGTCAAGCGATCATCTTTTGGCGCTGATTAATGACATTTTGGAAATGAGCCGCATTGAAAACGGCAAAATGGAATTGGAAATTGGCAAGTTTAATATTGTCAAGATGATGAATGAAGTTTACGACCTTTTCATCACGCAAATGGAGACGAAAAATATTTCTTACATCGTCGACGCTGAAAATATCGCGAACAAAACGGTTATGTGTGATAAAAATCGATTGAACCGCGTACTTTTAAATTTAATCAGCAATTCTTTCAAGTTCACGCCAAGCGGTGGTAGTGTCACGGTGACGCTTAGACAAATTGGCGAACATGACGGCGTTGGCTCATATGAATTGCGCGTCAAGGATACTGGAATGGGAATGACGCCTGAATTTGCGGCGAGAGTTTTTGAGGCGTACACGCGAGACCGTACCGTCCATAACATTCAAGGCACGGGCTTAGGTATGGCGATTACTAAAAATATTGTGGACTTAATGCACGGCACGATTGACGTTGAAACGGAATTCGGCAAAGGTACGGAATTTACTGTACACGTCGACTTCCCAGTTGCGGAAGATGAACCAGAAGTCGAGGAAAATATTTCAGACGGCGCGGCAAGTGAGATTGATTTTTCGCAGATAAAAATTTTGTTGGTTGAAGACATTGAAGTCAACAGGGAAATTGCGACGTTAATTTTGGAAGAATTTGGATTTCAGATTGATACGGCTGAAAATGGCAAGCAGGCTGTTGAAAAAGTTGCGGCGTCGAAGGCTGGCGATTATCAGCTGATTTTAATGGATATACAAATGCCAATTATGAATGGTTACGAAGCGGCTAGAGCAATTCGCGCCCTGCCCGATAAAAATTTGGCGTCGATACCGATTATTGCAATGACAGCTAACGCCTTCGCGGAGGACGTACAAAATGCTAAAGATGCTGGAATGAATAGCCACGTTGCAAAGCCGCTTGACGTAACGCAGATGATGACGACGATAACTGAAGTTTTGGAAAATCGTGAACGTTAAAATAAAAAAAGAATCTTGGTAAAAAATTTCACCAAGATTTTTTTATTTTATCTAAAATTTTTTATCTAAAATTTTTTTGTTAAACTACTTTTTCTTTGGCGCAAAGAAAAAGTAGCAAAAAGAAACATTGCGGCATTTGTGCGCCTCGCGTTAAACTTTTCTGTAATTCAACATTTCACCGCGTCCATTTGCGCCAATATCTCAACCTTTCACCAGGCGCTTGGAAATGCCGCTGATTACATTGATTTATTTTGCGAACAAT
>CAMJAZ010000317.1 GCA_946403735.1 uncultured Selenomonadales bacterium | reverse complement strand
CCCGTGTCTTCGTAACTCATCAGATTTTTCATCATCATTGCCGAAAAAATCTGCTCTTCGTCATTATCTTCAATCGGATTGTACGGAACGCCTTTAATTTTTATCAAAACTTTTGGCGTACTAAACCATTTTTTTATGACAAGTTTAAATTCGTGTTCTTCTCCGAATTTTTCTTGATAACGCAGTAAAGCCTCTTCCAACAACAGCCCAACTCTAAGTTTATCTTTGTGTGGCACGTCAAGCGATTCAAAAAATCTTGAATTTCTTCTATAACATCAGCAATATTTTGGTTACTAAGTTTCAAAAATTTCAATCCTTCAAATTAACAGTTTTTGTAAACG
Organism: uncultured Selenomonadales bacterium; assembly: GCA_946403735.1. Lineage (GTDB taxonomy): Bacteria > Bacillota > Negativicutes > Selenomonadales > Selenomonadaceae > Quinella. Next base: position 2,725 of record CAMJAZ010000317.1, on the reverse strand, counting down.
GCGTAGCAAGTCTCAAAGTTTTTCTGCCGCAAGTACAAACGCCGTCCATACGTCGAACAGCTTGCCTTGTCCTGTAACGAATTAAAGGGCGAGCCTGCGCGGTCAACGTCGTGATTACAAGTTCGCCCATATGTTCATCATCAAAAATTTTATCGCTGGCAAAGTCCGCAATTTCGACGAAAAAATTATCTTCCTGCACGTGATGCCCAGACGTATTGCTACATTGAAAAACTATTCCAGCCGTACCAATTTCTTGTGGCGCAAAAAGATTGTAGACTGCCGCGCCTGTGCGTTCCTCAATGTGAGTTTGCAGTGGATTTTGAATATTATTCGTATTCAAGCAAATAATTTTTCGTATTGGATAATCGGCAATATTTTTTTCGACGGCTTGAAGTTGAATAATAAGTTGGACGGCAAGCTTAGGCGTGCTGATAAGCGTATCCATACTGAAATTTTCTAGCGTAGCTATCCAGCGCCGATAATCATTGCCGAGCGGAATAACTGTCACGCCTAAAGATTCCAGCGCGTAGATAACGTCCAAAAATTTGCTGTCCGCTAAGTCACCTTGTACGCCGACGATTGAGCCGCGATAAATTTTCGCCGCCTGCAGACAACGTGTCATCATTTCAACATTTTTTTCAACGTCGTCTTTCGTGTAGAAATTGGCAACGTCAATTCCTGCGTCAGAATCTTCAACGTAATTTATACGCACGATATTTGACAGCGGCAACGTTAGAAAGTCCATTGAGTCTTCACGATTTAATTCAGCCAACGTCAGAAATGGAAATTTTTTTATATCGTCGACAGTTTTAAAATCGGCGGGCTTGACGCCAGCTTTTTCAAACGAATTTCGATAGAATAAGCTTTTGTCATAAGCCCAGCCGATAATTTTTTTTAACTGTTCAAAATGTAATTCATCAAAATTGTCATTACACATTACGCATTAAGCATTCCTAATTATTATTCAGGCTTTTGATAGAAGAAAGGTTTATAGCTGGTGTAGCCGAGTTTGCGGTAATTTAAAATTGCTTCCGTAGCGCCAACAAATAAAATTCCGCCAGGTTTTAACGCCTTGAAAAAGTTTGCGTAAAGTTGATCTTTCGCTTCTTCGGTAAAATAAATTACAACGTTTCGACAAAGTATCAAATCAAATCCAGTTTCAAACGGGTCTTTCAAAAGATTATGGCGCTTGAACTCAACGGCAGATTTAATTTCGGGCTTGACAGCAAATTTACCGTCTGGCGTCTTATTAAAATATTTCGTCTTACGGTCGGCACGCATGGCTTTTAATTCGCCGTCAACGTACACGCCAGCGCGAGCCTTCGCCAAAATATCAATATCCAAATCGCTAGCCAAAATGCGGTGGCGCTGATTCGGCGTCATTTCCTTCATAATGATTGACAGTGAATAAGGTTCAGCGCCGATTGAACAACCAGCACTCCAAATATTCAGCTTAGGTGAACGTTTCAAAAGGTACGGGATAACGTCCGTTTCAAGCAACGAAAATTTTTCAGGCGTACGGAAAAATTCCGAAACGTTAATCGTCAAGTACTCAATAAATTCTGCGAAGGTGTCTTTGTTTTTGACAACGTTGTCAAAGTACGCGGTGAAAGTTTTAAATTCCGAGCGCGTGACCAAGTTGCCAATACGACGACGCATTTGCGGTTCCTTGTACAGCTGCAAATCAATTCCCGTCTTAGCGTTCAATTTCTGTTTAAAAAGTTCCCAATCCTTATCATCCATATAAAATTCCCCCTCTATAAAATTTATTCAGATTTTAGCAGAGGGAAAAACTTTTTTCAACCGAAAATGTGATATAATTGCCGCCGTAAAAAATTTTTTGAAGGTGAGAAGATTGAAAGTTAGAAAAGCCGTAATTCCAGCCGCAGGTTTAGGCACAAGATTTTTGCCAGCTACAAAGTCACAGCCGAAAGAAATGTTGCCGATAGTTGACAAGCCGACTATTCAATACATTGTAGAAGAAGCAGTAGCGGCGGGCATTGAAGATATTATCGTCGTCACGGGCAGAAATAAACGGTCGATTGAAGATCATTTCGACCGCTCCATTGAACTTGAACTTGAACTTGAAAAAAATGGTAAGGCGCAAATGTTGGAGTTAGTACGCTCCATTCCTGAAATTGCCAACATTCACTTCATAAGGCAGAAACAGCCGCTTGGACTTGGTCACGCTGTCTTGACGGCAAGTCATTTTATCGGCGATGAACCTTTTGCGGTACTTTTAGGCGACGACGTTGTCATTTCAAAAAAGCCCGTACTTCAACAGATGATTGAAATTTTTTCTGAATACAAAACGTCAATTCTTGGCGTGCAGGAAGTTTCGCCCGACGTTGTGAATAAGTACGGCATTGTCGACTGCAAGCACATTGACGACGACGTTTATAAAGTTCGTGATTTAGTTGAAAAGCCTGACAAAGAATCTGCGCCGAGTAACATTGCGATTTTGGGACGCTACATTTTAACGCCGTCAATTTTCACGTACCTGGAGAATCAAGAAAAAGGCGCTGGCGGTGAAATTCAGCTGACTGATTCGTTAAAGCGTCTTGCTAAGGAAGAGGCAATGTACGCTTACGTTTTCAAAGGTCATCGCTACGATGTTGGCACGAAGATAGGCTTTTTGCAGGCGAATATTGAATTTGCGCTTAGGAGTCCTGAAGTTGCTGACGATTTAAAAATTTATTTAAATGAACTTATGAACAATATGGAC
>CAMJAZ010000316.1 GCA_946403735.1 uncultured Selenomonadales bacterium | reverse complement strand
CAGGCATTGAAGACATTAAAAACAGTCTTAAAAAGCTGACGGATAAAAAACTTGACATCAACATTATGGAAATTCGCCAGCCCGATTTGGACGCCGCGCTTGTCGCTGAAAACATTGCCGCGCAGTTGGAACGCCGTATTGCATTCCGTCGCGCAATGAAACAAGCTGTCGGTCGCACAATTCGTCTTGGCGCTAAAGGAATTAAAATTATGTGCAGTGGTCGTCTCGGCGGCGCTGAAATTGCACGTTCCGAATCTTACCGCGAAGGCAGTATCCCGCTCCATACTTTACGCGCAGATATTGACTACGGCTTTGCTGAAGCCAATACAACTTATGGGCGTATCGGAATTAAAGTCTGGATTTTCAAAGGCGAAATTCTTCCTGAAAGAAAAAATCAGGGTGAACAAGTTCAAGATGAAGGAGGTGCTACTAGTAATGCTGATGCCTAAAAGAACAAAGTTCCGCAAACAATTTCGCGGCACGATGAAAGGTAAATCCAATCGCGGCAACAAAATTGCTCATGGTCAGTACGGACTTGTAGCGCTTGAACCTGCATGGATCACCAATCGCCAAATTGAGGCGGCACGTATTGCAATGACACGTTACATTCGGCGTGGCGGTCAAGTTTGGATTAAAATTTTCCCAGATAAACCTGTTACGGCTAAACCTGCTGAAACTCGTATGGGTAGCGGCAAAGGTTCACCTGAATATTGGGTCGCAGTCGTAAAGCCTGGTCGCGTACTTTTTGAAATGGCTGGCGTTCCTCGTGAAATCGCCGCTGAAGCTATGCGCCTTGCTGGTCACAAATTACCGATTAAAACTAAATTCATTGAAAACGAAGGTCAAGGCGACGTTTACGTTCCAGTCGTCAATGAAACGTTAGCTGATGCTAAAAAAGCTGCTCATGCGGCGGCTGTTGAAGAAATGCATGAGGCAGAGGCTAAAGCTGAAGAAGGCGGTGACGCAAGTGAGAGCTGATGAAATTCGCAATCTTAGCGCCGATGAACAGGAAGAAAAACTTTCTGAATTGAAAGAGGAACTTTTCAACTTGCGCTTTCAACAGGCTACTGGTCAACTTGAAAATCCTATGCGTATTCGTGAAGTGAAAAAGACTATTGCTCGTATCAAAACTATCATTCACGAAAATAAACTCGGTATTCGTCAGTAAAATTTTTTCCACTTTACGAAAGGAGGATGGACGTGGCAGAACAGATTAAACGTAACGAACGCAAAACGCGTATCGGCAAAGTTGTTAGCGATAAAATGGATAAAACTATCGTCGTCGCCATTGAAGAACTTGTTCAGCATAAGCTTTACAAAAAGTCCGTCAAGCGTACTGTAAAGTTCAAGGCGCATGATGAAAATAATGAAGCACACGTTGGCGATAGAGTTCAAATCATGGAAACTCGCCCGCTGTCTCGTGAAAAGCGCTGGCGTCTTGTCAAAATCGTTGAGCAGGCTAAATAGTAAGTGTTTAATAGTAAGTAGTCAGCAGTGGAAAATTTTTTGAAAGGAGGAATTTTAATTGATTCAACAGCAATCAATGCTTAACGTCGCTGATAACACGGGCGCTAAAGATATTATGTGCATTCGCGTACTTGGCGGCTCAATGCGTCGTTATGCAAATATCGGTGACATTATTGTTGCGTCCGTCAAATCTGCATCACCTGGTGGACAAGTCAAAAAAGGTGATGTTGTAAAAGCAGTTGTCGTCCGCAGTCGCAAAGGTCTGCGCCGTCCTGACGGTTCATACATTCGCTTTGACGAAAACGCGGCAGTCATTATCAAAGAAGATAAAACGCCGCGCGGCACTCGTATTTTTGGACCTGTAGCCCGTGAACTTCGCGAAAAAGATTTTATGAAAATTATTTCACTCGCACCCGAAGTACTTTAATTAATTAAGAATTAAGAATTAAGAATTATTGGGAGGTGAAAAGTTTGTCACTCACAAAGTTGCACGTAAAAAAGGGTGATACAGTCGTCGTACTGTCTGGCAAGGATAAAGGCAAGCAAGGCAAGATCATCACTGCGATGCCTAAAAAAGCTATGGTCGTCGTTGAGAACATCAACAAGGTTAAACGTCACAGCAAACCCAGTATGAAGACGCCGCAAGGTGGTATCGTCGATAAGGAAATGCCGCTGAACGTTTGCAAAGTTCAACTTATTTGTCCAGCTTGCAATAAACCTACTCGTATCGGTCACAAAAAAGTTGATGGTAAAAATGTTCGCGTTTGCAAAAAATGCGGCGAAGTCGTTGAGCAGGCTAAATAAAACTTTTGAGAAAGGAGGATAATTTTGGCTAGCAGACTTTTGGAAAAATATAAAGGCGAAGTTGTCAGCGCGTTGACTGAAAAATTTGCTTACAAAAACGTTATGCAAGTTCCTAAGCTTGAAAAAGTCGTCATCAATATCGCGCTTAGTGACGCAGTCGGTAACCCTAAAGCGCTTGAATCAGCTATTGCAGATTTAACTACTATCGCAGGACAGAAACCTATCATCACTCGCGCTAAAAAATCTTTGGCGGCGTGGAAACTTCGTAAAGGTATGGCGATTGGTTGCAAAGTTACACTGCGCGGCGCTCGCATGTATGACTTCCTCGACAAGTTCATGAACATTGCGCTTCCGCGTGTACGTGATTTTCGCGGCGTGAATCGTAACTCTTTCGACGGTCGTGGCAATTACGCTATCGGCATTAAGGAACAGTTGATCTTCCCTGAAATTGAGTACGATAAAATTGATAAAATTCGTGGTATGGACATTATCGTTGTAACTACCGCGCAGACTGACGAAGAGGCACGCGAATTTTTAGCCCTTATGGGAATGCCTTTTGCTAATGCGTAATTAGGAATGCGTAATTAGGAATGATAAACTGGTGGTGATTATTAAGTGGCGAAAAAAGCTTTAATTGAAAAGTGGAAGAAACCGCAGAAGTACAAGACGCGTGAATATAACCGTTGCAAAATTTGTGGCAGACCGCATGCTTATATGCGCAAGTTTGAAATGTGCCGTATCTGCTTCCGTGAACAGAGCTACGCGGGCGCAATTCCTGGTATTACAAAATCTAGTTGGTAAAA
>CAMJAZ010000315.1 GCA_946403735.1 uncultured Selenomonadales bacterium | reverse complement strand
TGAGTTTAAACTTTGCAGATTTAAGCGATTATGAAAACTATTGCGTTTTGCGTGACGAAGTTGCAACTAACGGCAAAGGTAAAATTTTGAAATTAGATGAGCAAACAGGAAAAGCAAACGTCGATATAAGCGGCAGTGCAGATAAAATTGCAGGCTATAGCGTAGAAGTGACAAACCTGCGCGGAGGACAAGTATTAAGTTTTGATAATGCAAGTTCAAAGTGGAAGAATCAGCCAAAAGACGCGTTGACAAGTGCAGACGTTTCAAGTACAGGCGCGGCAAATAAAATCGTGCAAGCTGATAATTACGGCTACGCTCACGTTTCAATAACTGGTAGCGCGTCAATAGTTGGTGGCGTCAAGGTAAATACTGCTAATGTTGCAGACAAAAAAGTTATGGCGTACAGCGCGGCGAATAAAGATTTTGAAATTGCTGACACGATAGCGGCTGACATTACAGGCAGTGCGCAAAAATTAAATGGCGTAAGTCTTGACGCGAATTTAACTGACGGACAATTTTTGAAGTACAAGGCAAGTACAAAAACTTTAATCAGCGATACTGCGGAATATCTGCACGAAGGCGACGTTTCAAGCGACGGTACTATAGGGAAAATTGTACGTGTCGATAATGCAGGATTGATTCACGCAAATTTAGCGGGAAGTGCAAGTTTAATCGGCGGCATTGAGATTGACATGGCGAATATAAAAAATGGGCAAGTGCCTTGTTACGATTCAAAACAGAAAAAATTTCTACCTGCGACGAAAGATTATATCAGCGAAGAAAATATTTCAGAAACGGGCGAAGTTGGCAAATTAATTCGGCTCGGTGCAGATAAAACGGTACACGCTAGCGTTGAACAAATTGACGGTGTGAATTTTAATTTGTCAAATATCGCTGATAATCAACTGCTTGCTTACTATTCAAATAAAAAATCCGTTGTACCAGTTGATAAAGACACAAACGCGACTTCGATTCAAGGAATTTTAGTTGACGTTAGCAATTTAAAGGACGGACAGGTTTTAATTTACGACTCGAAAAATAAAAAACTCGTACCTGCCAAAAAAGATTTTGTGACAGAATCAGATATAAGTACGACGGGCGAAGTTGGAAAAATAATAAAAGTAGCGGCGAATACACCGTTGAAGATTGACATTGACGGTAGCGCGAATCAGCTTGACGGAATAAACGTCGTAGCAGGAAATGCTAAAGACGGTGAAGTTTTGGTTTATCGTGCGGCAACAAATTCTTTTAGGACAGAACCTAAAGGTACGGCAGGCGACGGAAAAACGTTAATATTCACGAAGGGCGACGATACAATTTGCACTTACGACGGCTCGAATATTGAAACGGTAGATTTGACGTCGGCAGATAAACTTACAACGCCGCGAAAAATAAAACTTACTGGATATGCGCAGGGCGAAACGTTGTTTGACGGAAATTCAGATGTGGAGCTGAAAGTACAAAGTTTGACGGCGACACTTGCCGATAATGCAGACCGCGCAGATGAGGCTGATAAACTTGCAACGGCACGAAAAATTTTCTTCAGCGGAGATGCGCAGGGCGAATTTGAGTTCGACGGGACAAAAAATTTAGTAGTGGCATTGACAGTTCCAAGCGTCGAAAGCGCGGCAAATGCGGCTAACGCGGATTTTGCGAAACAATCAAATTTGGCAACGGCGGCGGCAAGGGCGATTTTAGCTGATTCGGCGTCAAGTGCAGGGAGTGCAGATAAATTGACAACTGCGCGGACGATAACATTTACAGGCGCGGTGGAAGGTAGCGGAATTTTTGACGGTAGCGGCGATATTTCAGTAAATCTTACCGTTTCCGAAGAAAGTTTGATGACAGATGAAATTTCAGATGAAGAAATTGACGCAATGTTTTAGGAGTGATTGAAATGAAAAGTTAAAAAAAAATGTTCAGATATACCAGTTTACACAGTGATAATCCATCCAGCGCCGCCGCCAAAACCGCCGAAAGAATTATTTCCATTGCCAAAGGAACATACACGCGAAGAAATTATAATCGTGAAGGAAGTAGCAGAATCAGCGGTAAAGTTGGAAAATGCGCGGAAAATTTCACTAGGCGGCGATTTATCAGGCACAATTTTATTTGACGGATCGGAAGACGTGACGATAAAAGCGGCAGTAAAAGTAGCAGACCGCGCTATCAAAGACGCCAACGGCAAAGATATTTCAAAAACTTACGCGCGGCAAAGTGAATTGGACAAATACGTTTTGAAAAGCGAAATTCAACGTAAACTGAATTATTTGGAAAAAATAATCTACGCGACAAAAATGGCGGTGAATGAATCACTGCGCGAACAGGATTTAGACGTTGCAACAGATGATGATCTTGATAATTTATTCGACGGCGACACGTCAACTAGCAGCGACACTGCAAGTACTGATACGTCAATCGGCGATGGAAATTTGGCAACGGAAGATGACATAGACGCATTATTCGGAGGAAATTAAAATGACAGATGAAATTTTGGACAGCTTGAAAAAAGAATTAGCAAAAACTTTTGTAACAAAAGAAGAATTTGAAATGCCGCGAAAAATTTTTATATCGGGCGACGCTAGCGGCTCTGCTGATTTAATCGGGACGAAAAATGCAAATATCATTGTCAAAGTAAATCGTGCTACAATGGCAACAACGGCAAATACGGCGCTTGAAATTTCAACGGTAAGAAAGGCATTAAGCGCGATTAGTGCAGGCGTGGCGGACGTAGCGTCAAAATGTACAGGCAATTCAAAAACTGCGACGCAATTAAAAGATGAACGCACTTTAACTTTCGCTGGAGACGTTGACGCGGAAACTACTTTTGACGGCTCAAAAGATTTGATTATCAGTGTGAAAGTTAAAAATGCCGAATCAGCGATAACAGATGAACACGGCAACAGCATTGTCGAAACATACGCGCGAAAAGATGAATTGCCGCCTTGTGAACTTCAAATTACCGAATATAACGGAAAGCCTTGCTTGCTTGTATTTTATGACGAAAAATTTTATCGATTCATTGGAGAGGAAGTCGGTTGAAATGGCAAAAACTAGGACACTTGAAGAATGGATTG
>CAMJAZ010000314.1 GCA_946403735.1 uncultured Selenomonadales bacterium | reverse complement strand
CTACCTAAAGTGTATTTGCCGCCATTATCATCAGTGGAAAGTACTTCTGCGCCGCCAGCCGTAGTAACTACCGCGCCATTTTTAAGATTATAAATTTTAGAAATTTTATTGTCGCCGCCAACAATGCCAATGCTGTCACTGCCAGTATTTGCCGCTTTAACTTCATTGCCATTTACGTTAATTCCGCTACTAAAATCGCTAGTCAGTGAGCCAGTATCGTCCAAACCGCCGATAACAGTTACAGTTACAGTATCTGTAGCCATTCCAAGCGTGACTTTATCATCGCCAGCGACGATAAATTTTTGACCACTGTCAAATTCAAATGTACCGTTAGAATCCGTAACGACACTTGCACCATTTGCAAAAGCGCCAGTAACTTTAGCGCCATTACCAATACCAGAAATATATTTGCTACCACTAGCTGCCGAAACGGTGTATTTTGTATCGCCTTCAACTTTTAATTCAGCAGTTCCAACCTTCAAGCTGGCAACACCTGTATCAATGCCAGAAATTTGACTGCTATCAGTATCTTTAACAGTAATATCTCCAAATGAAACTGCGCCAGAATTTATTGTGAAAACTTTACCTGTACCTGTTTTAAAATCGCCCGTGACTTTAGTTTTGTCATCAAGAATATTTCCAGCACTTGCCAACGTCGCCTTGCCTTGTCCGCCATTGCCGCTAAAAACCATGCTGTTGTATGTGACTTTATTGTCGGCGTTAAGCGTTACCACCATTGATGAAAAATTGTCGCTAGTGTCAATGGTAGTTGAACTTGTGACGTGGATAGTTTGACTGTTTATAATATAAGTTTTTGCCGACGCAGGAGAAAGCGTTATCGAAGTAACTTTGCCGCTTTGTGGAGTAATACCGCCGACAGGGTAAGTAGGCAAAGCGCCGCCGTCAGTAGCAGGCTTTGTCTGCGTATCGTTACCAAATGCCACCTTGTAGTCAGCAACGTTTTTAGTCTGCTTGTAAGTTTTCGATTCGCTTGTATCTGTCGTATACCACAATTCAACTTCATCATTGGCGTTGATAACAACTTTGTAAGTAGCATTACTTTGAGCATTTGCTGCCCCTTCAACTACCCAACTATCAGCGGTTTCATTGTACTTGTACAATTTGTTAATAGTTGGACTACTAAGAGTGGATGTGCCGTAAGCAGTAACAATTTCAATGGAATCTACTGAGCCTGATATAAAAATAATGCCAGCGTCTTTTGAAATATTTTCAATCTTGCTAAGTACGCCGTCTGTCAACGTGTAAGTGATAACGCTATCTTCATCATTGATTATCCTAACGCTCACTGCATTTGAATCACTACCAATTGTTAATTCATTAACAGTAGGAATAGTAGAAGACTCTACTACATCAAAACTGCTACTTGTCGCAGGAGCTACGGTAAGACTACCGCTACCCTTCGTGTCGACAAAACCTGTAACTTTGCCTGTACTATCAATTTTAAGTTTGCCTTCCAATTCGTCCGTGCTGGTGCTGGTGATTGTGAATCTATCGCGGTTATTGATTTTGAATGAACCGCCGCCTTTGAGGATGACTTCATCAATTTGTTTCGCAGTAATGCTGAATGTTTTGTCCTCATTTTGAGATTCAATAGTTACTTCGCCGTCAACTGTAATTTTCGCGCCGTCGACAATAACTGTACCATTGCCCGTGCATTTAACATCGCTGTAAGTTATAGGAACATTTTCTTCTAAATTGAAAGTTTTTTTGCCAGTGCTGTTTTCGTCGAAGTTAAACGAACCTTGAATTGTCGTTTCGCCGTCTTTGTCAAATGAGACGCTACTATTATCATTGGTAGCTTTATACGTTTCTTCGTTGATTGTAACTTCGTCATTTTTAGAAACGTTGAAAGTTGCCGCGCAGTCGCCAGTTGTGGAAAAAGTTTTATTGTTGAGAGATTCACTTTTAGCGCTGTCGCCAACAGTAAGTGACGTACCAGACAAATTGATAACGTTGCTTTCAACTTCAACCGTACCGTTGCCGGAATAAGTTACGCCGTCAATGTTGACTGCCGAATTTTCGCTACTAACATTGAAAGTCGAACCTTCAACATACGAATCAGTGGAGATCGTCAAACTTTTTACAGTCGAGCCAACGTCAACAGTAAACGTATCTTCAAGCTTAACGGTGCTTTCATCAGTAAAGTTAATCGTACTGGAATTATAATTTTCGCTAGTGCCTTCAAATTTTACTTTATTAATTTCTATAGGAGTATTGGTAGCTACTTGGAAATTTCCAGAGCCAGTAATTTTTGCGTTGCTACCTTCTACTTTTACAACATCACCCGTCTGTTGGGTAAGTGTAAGCTTATCTGTTGAACCTGCCGTGTACGTGGCATCATTCACTTTAACGCCAGTATCACCGCTTTTGAGATTAAAAGTACTTTCGCCTGACGTTGTAGAAAAAGTTTTTCCGCTCAAGGATTGGCTACCAGTACCAACTGTAAAGGCTGTTCCCAAAGTGACCTGTGAATCATCAGTGAACGTCAAATCGCCACTACCATCTTTATAAGTAATGTCGTTGACTTTTAACTGTGCAGATGTATTAAGAGTCAGCTCGCCAGTTGTAAAGTTAAATTCAGGAATAGCACGTATAGTTTTATGCGTGTATGTAAAAGTTACATCAGATTCACCAGCAGTACAAGTTTCGTTACCTAAATTAAGCGATTTTCCAGCGCCAAGTGTTATTGAAAATTCGCCTATCAAGCTAACACCAGATGCGCTAACTTCAATTTCTCCTCCATCCTTCTTTGAAGTATAAAGAATATCGTTTATTGTAACAGCGTTTGAATTTTTCGTATAAAAAATGGCAGTGGCTGATGATTCTACTTTAAATTTTTTAGTGTCAAGGCGTTCATCACCCGTACCAATTTCAATCTCACCGCTTAACAACGTAACTGTATCTGATGTAATTTCTAATTTATTTCCAGAAGATGATGATAATATAATTTTAAATGATATAAATGATAAATTATATAATAATTTTGATGAAAGTGTTCAATGTACAAATAAAATAAATTTTAAAGATTATATAAATGTTAATTTTGCAAATTATCAAAATCTAT
>CAMJAZ010000313.1 GCA_946403735.1 uncultured Selenomonadales bacterium | reverse complement strand
CGGACGGTGCTCGGAAAGTAAAAAGATATCACTCGAAAATTTTTATTTGCTTTAACCATATCATGAACGACGCGATTAAATTTTATCGGCGTAATTTCTCCGTGTACTTTGTACAAAGTCTGTACGGAAAAGTACGGCGAAATAAAATTTTGATGCGCGAAGAAAACTTTTTCGTACGCCGTCAATTCTTCAATACTTTCAATTTGATTCGGATTATAACCCACAGCGCTAGTAATTTGTCGTCCGTAAACTTGCTCAAGTTGAAACTTTTCTTCAGCCGTTAATTCCAAATTTATCATCTCCCTTTTGTTAGCTTGGCGCTTTAAGTTTAGAGAAATTCAGCCTATCTAAGCAAATCAATTTTTTCAATCTCATAGCCCTTTTTATTCAAAGCACGGACAATTCTTTCAATATGTTCGTGGTTATGCGTTTCAACCGTCACACCGAGCAAAACTTTTTTAAAGCTGTCAGTAACGCGGGCTTGATTATGATCAAGGCGGACAACGTTAGCGTTTTCATCTGATAAAATTTTAGCGATATTCAAAAGTTCGCCAGGTTTATCGGCAAGTTGTACATTGAAATAAAAAATTCTGCCGCGTGCAATTAACGCCTTATCAATCAGCGCCGACAAAGTGGAAATGTCAATGTTACCGCCGCTTATAATCGCCACAACTTTTTTATTTTTGAACGGCAACTTATTCAGCGCCGCTAAACTTAAAACGCCTGCACCTTCCGCAATAAGTTTGTGCTTTTCAATCAAACTTAAAAGCGCCGACATAATTTCCATTTCATTTACAGTAATAATTTCGTCAAGATATTTTTTGCAGAACTCAAAAGTTAAAGTCCCCGCCGTCTTAACTGCGCAACCGTCAGCAACGGTATCAGCGCCACTTAACGTTACAATTTTTCCAGCGTCAAGCGCGGCTTTCATACACGCGGCATTTTCAGGTTCAACGCCGATAACTTTCACGTGTGGGCTAACAACTTTTGTTGCAAGCGCTACGCCAGATGCAAAACCGCCGCCGCCAATCGGTACTAAAATTGCGTCAACGTCTTTGAGTTCATTAATAATTTCAAGCGCCGTCGTACCTTGACCAAGTAAAACTTCCCTGTCATTGAAAGGGTGGACGTAGACGTAGCCGAAATTTTTTTGCAGTTGAAGGCTGTATGCAAAGGCGTCGTCGAAACTGTCACCGTGCAGGACAACTTCAGCGCCCAATGCTCTAGTCGCTTCAACTTTTAAAATCGGTGTCGTAGCGGGCATACAGATAACCGCTTTAACGCCCAACTTCTGCGCGGAATATGCAACACCTTGCGCGTGGTTACCAGCAGACGAAGTTATAACACCTCTAGCTTTTTCCTCGTCATTAAGCTGGGAAATTTTGTTGTACGCTCCGCGCAGTTTAAAAGCGCCAGTATGTTGCATATTTTCGGGCTTAAGAAAGATTAAATTGCCGCTCTGTTCAGAAAAAAAATCGCTGGGGATTAATTTAGTTTTCTTTACAATGCCAGCCAACTGTTTATCTGCGCGGTACACGTCAGCAATGGTGGTACTCTCGACGATTGACGCGGCGTCTAAATTTTTTTCTGCGGTCTCTTCAACTTTGTTACTCAAAATTTTTTCACTCCTCATTCAAAACGCAAAAATTATATCACGAATACGCAAACTTTCAAATATTGTACGAATCAAACTTAGATGTTAAAATATATTTGTTTTTGAAATTTGGAGGCAATTTTTGTGAATAAGACGACAAAGACAAAAAATATTGTAAGTGAAAAAAAACGCGCTACCATAAAAAAAATTTTAATTTATTCAGTTGTAATTGCATTTTTCGTTGGCGTCGTACTTTCATATTACAATATGCTTTACAATCAGACGCGCGAAAGTATTATTAAAAATGGTCAAGCAGCAGCCATTCAGTCAAAAAATTATCTTAGCAATTATCTTTCAACAAGCATTGACGCGATTAAACTAACTGCGTACACGATTGACGGAATGCTAAAAAATAATAGAACTAACGCTGAAATTCTTGATTATTTAGTTGGACAATCAACCGCCGTCACTAGTACCGTTTTTGAAAATACTACTGGGCTTTACGGCTATATCAACGGTGAATATCTCGACGGCGCATTATGGGTTCCCGATGCAGATTTTAAACCGACGGAACGTCCCTGGTACATTAAAACAATGTCAAGCAATGGAAATATTACGCTGATTGATCCGTACCTCGACGCTCAAACTGGCAAAATTACCATGACAATTTCTAAAAAACTTGTCGACGGTAAAAGTATGGTTGCTATGGATATTGTGCTTGACCAAGTGCAAAACATTACAGAGGAGTCCGTAAAATCTGGCAAATCTGATTTTGAATTTATTTTGGATAGCCGCGACATGGTCGTTGCCCATTCAGATAAAAATGAAATTGGAAAAAATTATGGCGACGAAAAAAATAATTTTTGGAGCGTAATTTTAACTAACGAAAGAAACGCGAATGATGATTTTTTTGAATTTGACTTTCAAGGCGAACACTATATCGTTTACTCTGAAAAAATTGAAAATGACTGGCGTTGCCTTACCGTAAAAAATGCAACGGGCGTTTTCAAGCCGCTGAAAATTCTTTTAATAATCACAATTCTAGTTGTTGTTATCATCGTAATAATCCTTTCGTACATTCTCAACAAATCGAATCAGCAGTACAGCAAGGTTAAGGAACTGAATGAACAGCTTTCGTCACTTTCAAATATTTATTTGTCCGTGTACGACATAGATATTATTGAAAATACTTTCAAGGAAATTCAGTCGACAAACTTTATATCTGGCACGGTATCGAAGGAAAGTTATAAAACTGCAAGTGATATGTTAGAATCGACTATGCGTCAAAGGGTCAGCAAAATTTCTTTAGCCGACACACTTAGATTTATAAATCTTTCTACTTTAAGCGACCGCTTGAAAGATTCCGACACCGTAACGATTGAATACAAAAATGTTGAGCAAAAGTGGCGCAGAGTTCGCTTTATTGCGTCTCAACGTTTGAGAAATGGCGCTGTGTCAAATGTACTTTGGCTGATTGAAGATATTGACAAG
>CAMJAZ010000312.1 GCA_946403735.1 uncultured Selenomonadales bacterium | reverse complement strand
TATTGAAATCGATAAAATTACTCCGTATGAGCGAATCGGAAAATCTCCTATGAAAAATAAATATTGATGCATTTTTTTACCTTCTGCGCCCACGAGTTCCTAAAGTACATATCGTGCTCTTTCCGTCTCGAAAAACATATCTTGACAATAGTTGCCGCCGCTTTCAAAGGCATCAAGAACTTTATAACGTCTGCGTGTAGGAACTACACCACACCTGCTGTAATGCGTATCAGATTCATTTGTCGCAAGCCCAAAAGTTGAAGGTTCAAAGATTGGAGTATTTCCTCTAGCATCAAGATGCCACTCACTACTCAAAATACTTTTTTCAGAAGTAAGCTTGTCAGTGTACTGAACATTTCCATGATAATCGACAAAAAGTGTTGGTGATCCCTCTACGACCTTTTTGTAGTAAAATTTTTTGCCGTCTTTTAAAATGAATCGAATTTCATCATTTTCACCAGTAATTTTAATGTAACTTGGCAGTCCATTTAATAAAGTTTTTTTAACGTACGCGCTTTGACCGTTTGAATCTTTAACTTCAACGTAATCTGAAGAATTACTAATCAGTGACTTTATTTGGAAAATGTATTTTGGATTGCCATTATTATCTTTGGCAATTCTCCAACCGTCTTTGTAAAATAGGAAATTATTATTTCTATTTCTAATTGAAAAAGTTATGTTGTCGCTATCTCGCTTAACTTCGTACCAATCTGTTAAAGTCCCTTCAATTATATCAACGTCAGGATCTGTAGATTCACCAAGCTTTAAACCGTTTCGTACATAAGCTTCAGTTCTAATCTCTGAACCTTTTTGTCGATAATATTCAGTTAATAAATAGTCATCAGCATTTTTTAAATTAGAGCCAGAAACATGTTGTTCAACGTAATCGGCAGTTAAATAAATCAAATCATCACGTGAAATTTTAAAAAAAGATTTGTCATCTTTCGACACAAAAACATATTCGTCCGAAATTTCTGGTTCAGTATCTTCATTGACATTTTCAATAAATACATCCGTATCGTTGTCGTCTACCTTCATTGTAAATTTTGTGTAATCATCTTCAGTTTTTAACTTTCTAAATTCTTTTGCGATAACGAATCCTTGAAATTTATGATTATTACCGATTATCACGACGGGGCTGTTGGGCATAAATAAAATTCCGCGAAAGTCTGCTTTCAAATTTACAATAACAGGTTGCGATTCACGCGAAGATTCGGAATTATTTTTTTCCGGACCGTTATAGAAAATGACAAGCGGGCGGTATTTATATTTGTGTTCTTTTTCGTCGTCATCATCATCAATATTTGAAGCGGATTCGTTTATATTGAGGATAATTTGTCGAACGGAATTTAATGTAGTCATTGTCTTTCCGTATAAATTCGCAACCATCGGCTCGCTTTCAATCCTAACATACAAAGGGTCAGAGTCGGCGCTCTCGGCTACGCCTGATTTTTGGTAACGGGCATTTACTTTGTCTTTTTCAGTGTCACTTAGTGTTCGGGTCGGATAATTTCGATCAAAATTTATTGTAACGTGAATTCTCAAATCCATTTGGGAAGCATTCCAATTATCCCGATATGCTGCAACATCGACCTTTGCTATTCCCGTGCCGTTAATGTCGAAACCAATATCCCAATCGTCGTTCAATACATCGCCAATGGTCAATGAAACATCTTGCTTGAAGTCAATGTTCAATGAATCCAACTCATTATCATTAAATATGTTATTGCCGTTGGCGGAAGTCGTCTTAAGGCTGGTACTGTCACTGCTGACGGTTACGTTTTCTGTTTTGTAATTATCTCCTGTTTTGTAATGTATTTTAGCGTCAGGGTCTTGAAAGTGATTCCATTTTCCGTCGTAATAAAGCCTGTTTCTATGTTCTGCCTTAGAATCAAAGTATATTCCTTCTTTCAGTTTTTCCGCAGTAGCATTTTTAAACTTACCGTATGCTACATTTTGTTCTTCCCAATTGCCCATAGTTTGTGTTTCATTCAAAGCTTGCATTTGCGGCAACAAAGGAAGTTCGGCAAGTTGGGTATCGTCAACTTTAGTAATTTCGGCGACGGCAACGGCAGGAATTTTCGTACTGAAAACGTTATCAAGTACTTTGAAAATATGTTTGACATCTTCAGTAAGTTCCACAGCATAATAAATTTTTTCGGCGTTGGCAGATTCACCTAATACTTGAGCTATTGGCATTTCAACTTGAGCCTTAGTCCAAGAATCTTTTTCAGGATTTTCAGGGTCTTTACCAATACCCAGATTATCATTAAAGCTAGCAGTTGCAGCATTTTTAGCGGACACTTTAGCCACAGCAACTTTATCTCCGAAGTCATCAGAAAATTCTTTTTCCTCGTCACGCAATTTTATATAATTCTCATTATCTTCATAGATCAATGTAACGGTATCATAGCCAGTAGCAGATTCTATGCAGAATGCATTAGCGCCAGCGATAGCCGCCGCCTCTGCCGCATTTTGCAGACGCGACTTGTTGAGATAAAGCCAGCCAAGATCGAACACTACGAACAAGAAAAGAATCAGCGCGGGTAACAGTAGAGCAAAGAAAACGGCGGTTTGACCGTCTTGCTGAAAAAATTTTTTATATCTCGTGAAAATTTTCATAGTACATTCGACCTGCCTTTCTTAAAAAAATTTTAACCGAATCAAATAAATTCAACGTCCAACGTATCGCCGACGTGCAAATTTAGCCGCGCAGTTTCGCCCGCCGCTAACTCAATGACTGCCCATGCGCCAATGCAAAAAGATATTCCCGTCCAAGTTTGCAAATTGGCGGCAATTTTTTTTATCACGAAATTTTTATCAATGAAAACGGCGTCAATGGCAAAATTCATAAAAAGCATATGAATAGAGTTGCAGGGTACAATCATCAATCCTTGTCCTGGCGGTAAATTTTTTCTGCCGATTAACCCGCGCAGGCGCTTAAAAAATGTATCTGCCTTTTCAATTTTAAATGTAGCCATTGCCAATACCATTACTAATAGTAGAGTCTTTCTCATCCATAAGAATTATACAGTAGTCATTACGTCCCATATGTTTCACGCGGTAAAGCGCCTCATCTGCCGTCT
>CAMJAZ010000311.1 GCA_946403735.1 uncultured Selenomonadales bacterium | reverse complement strand
AAATTTTTTTTAGTCACGTCCACCATAACCGCGTTGCCCGAATCGTCAATGTGCGGCAACTGGTTCATTATATCGCCTCAAAAAAAATCGGTCGACATTTCTGCCAACTGTAAAAAAATTTTTCTGTGAGAGTAGATACCCCAATAGTCTCGCCCATCGTCCCGTTCGGAATAACAAGCTTGTTCGTCTTTTCGTCTATAACAAAATGCTTGAATTCTGCGTGCTTTTCCTTGCGTCCGAAATCTTTCACATTCAGGAAACATCCCGGATAATATTCCCCGTCGCGTTTGGCGAGAGTGACCAAAAACGGAAAGTCGGTAAATCTGCGGGTATAGTCAACGAAAAATTCAGCCGGCTCGCCCCAATAATATTCGCGCAAAACCACATGCCCCATCGCCATTGCAAACGCGGAATCAGAGCCGGTTTTCAAACTTATCCACATGTCGGCAACAACCGTCGATTCGGCATAGTCGGGCGCGATTGAAACAACCTTCGTGCCCTTGTAACGCGCTTACGTCAAAATTCCGCCAATTCGCCGCGCAAATAAGGATAACGAATTCGATGCGGACTGTACAAATACCACGAAAACCTTGCGCCACGCGGACAACCTCTCGACTCGAAGTCAGGCATTTCCGGCGACGTTTCGGGATAATCGTGCACTTGATTTTCCTAAGCTACAAGCCCGTTTTTAACGTAAATGTTCCAACTGCATGAGCCCGTACAATTCACACCTTGCATCGAATGAACACAATTATCAAACGACCAACGGTCGCAATACATACTCTACCATTCAAGGCCGCCTTTGTTTATTTGCTGGTAATCGTTGCGCTCAAGTGGGCTTAAATATTTTAACTTCTTGAAAATATTTCCCACGCTACCATTTTCCTTTTATTCAGAAGTTTTGGCAAAAAAGCCCCGATAAAGTGATTAACGTCACTGTGAGGCATGTCATTCAAAATTTTTCCGCAACCTCTATCGTCAATTCGCCGTTCAAATTTTCCGCTGCAGATTTGATTTTTGTTTGAAATAATTCGGGCTCAGCCGTCAATATAAGAAATTGTTCGCGCCCGTATTGCGTCATGCAATCATCTCGACTTAAATTTTCCGTTAAACTTGTCAAAAATTTTTCGCGATCTTCTTCGTCCTCCGTCTCAAATGTGAATTGAATCAAGCTGTGACGATTTTCATTTTGACGCGACACAAATCGATAGACCGCCTTAAAACTATCGAAGTTGATGACATATGCTTTAGATTTTCCATCGCGCTCGCCCAACAACATTTGAGTTTGCGAAATATTTTTTGTTTCCGCGCCGTCAAAAATCTCCTCGCCGTAAAATGCGCAGCCGTGCTTGCCAAAATGTTTCACCTTGTACAAAGCTTTGTCCGCTTTTTCCGTCAAAGTCGTAAAGTCTCGACTTTCGTCCGGAACATACACCGCGCCAACCGACACGCCCAAAGAAATTTTCATGTCCGCGCCCAAAAGTTCACGTGCCGCCTTCAATAATCGCCCATTCAATAACCGAGTCTTTTTGAAAATCGTCCGCTCGTCATGCACTTTGCAACAAAAAGCCATGAATTCATCGCCGCCCATTCGACCGGCCACGTCGCCCGTTTCCAGTTGTTCTTTGAGAAGTTCCGCAAACACGATTAAAACTTTGTCGCCCATCGCGTGCCCATACAAATCATTTACAAGTTTGAAACTGTCGAGATCGAGTTCCAATAAAACTCCGTCGCTCGTTTCGCAGAGTTTTGAAATTTCGATTTGCGCCGCCGCTTTATTCAACAGCCCCGTCATTTGGTCAACCGATGCCGCTTCCTTCAGCCCGTGAATTTGTTCAAAGCGGTCAAAAATATTTCTCACGCGCCCTATCAAAACGTCCGGTCTCAACGGCTTGCGTATGTAATCTGCCGCGCCGATCTCAAATCCGCGACTTTCGCTCTCGTCGCTCTCGTCCGCCGTCATGAAAATTATCGGTACCGCGTCCGCGCTCTGTTCCTGCAAAATTCGATGAAGTTCGTAGCCGTCCATTTCCGGCATTAACAAATCTGATAAAACCATGTCGGGTTTCTCGCGTCGGAAAAGCTCGACTGCCTCCGCGCCGGAATTCGCACAAATGATTTCGTATTCCTTTGACAAAATTTTAGACGCGATTCGCAACATGATTTTTTCGTCGTCAACAATCAATATTTTTCGCATCCGTCACCCACCAACCCATTCGCTCAATTCCTCACGCAATTTTTTATAATCGCTCATCAATGCCGCATGATTCGCTTTGACTTCGTCAGCTTTTTCATCACGCGCCGCAAATTCCTGCGCCTTCGCTCGTTCGCTGAATTTAACCGCTCCGACAATAAGAGACGTACTTTTGAGAGCGTGGACGACAACCCGATATTCCCGCCAATTTTCCTCGCTAAACGCCGCTTCGAGTTCGCCGCTCCTGTCGCCCTTCAAAAATTCTTGAACCATTTCGATGTAAAATTCCTTGCTGTCCATGCAATTCGCCAAGCCCGTCGCCAAATCTATACTCGGACAAATTTTCGCCAATCGTTTCCTCTCCTTTGTCGTGAATTCGTCTT
This sequence comes from uncultured Selenomonadales bacterium, assembly GCA_946403735.1. Lineage (GTDB taxonomy): Bacteria > Bacillota > Negativicutes > Selenomonadales > Selenomonadaceae > Quinella. The sequence continues at coordinate 510 of CAMJAZ010000311.1, read as the reverse complement.
CGCCAACTTCCTCTTCAACTTCATCATCAACCTCGTCAGCAACTTTTTCTGCAACTTCATTCGTCACGACTTCTTGAACTTCAGTTGCAGAAGGTTTGTCGGACGACTCGATTACTTCGGCGGGCAAATATCCGGCAAGTATGCTTTCCAATGCCGCAACGTCTATCGGTTTTGACAAATAATCGTCAAAGCCCTCCTGCAAATATTTTTCCCGCGCTCCCGTTATCGCGTTCGCCGTCAAAACTATGATTTTTGTTTCGGGCGACAAGTTCATTTGCTTGAGCCGCTTGAGTGTCTCCACGCCGTCCATTTCCGGCATCATGTGATCGAGAAAGATTATGTGGTAAAAATTCTTCGCCGCAAGTTCCAAACACTGTTGCCCGTTGTCCGCCAAATCCGGCACAATTTCATTTCGTTTGAGCAAGCCTTTGATAACTTTTTGATTCATCGGCGTATCGTCCACCGCCAAAATTCGCGCTTTCGGTGCTCTGACAAAATCCGTATCCATAA
>CAMJAZ010000310.1 GCA_946403735.1 uncultured Selenomonadales bacterium | reverse complement strand
ACGCGCTGAATGAAATAAAAGCTGGGCGTAAACGTTCGCATTGGATATGGTATATTTTCCCGCAACTTCGCGAATTGGGAAAAAGTAGGACGGCGGTTTACTACGGCATTGAAAATCTTGACGAGGCAAAAGAATATTTAGCGGATGAAACTTTGCGCAGTCGTCTTTTGGAAATTTCGCAAGCTCTGCTGGAACTTGAAAATAATAATTCGGTAGAAGTTATGAATAGCCGCATTGACAGTGTGAAGTTGCAGTCCTCAATGACTTTGTTTCATTTAGCCGAGCCGACTTGCGAAGTTTTTAAAAAAGTTATCGACAAATTTTTTGCGGGACAGTTGGACGCTAAGACCGTCGAACTTTGCAACGTTACTGAATAAAATTAAATTGCTAAAAATTTTAGCACTAAAAAAACTTTCTATGACATTACGCCGTAGAAAGTTTTTTGGTTACAGATTTTTTCTAAGAGTCAATATTTATGTCGTCGTTTCCGCGCAGATTTTGCTGAAAACGAATCAGCCACTAATAATTTTAGAAATTCCGCGAAAAGCTTCTTCATTGCGTTTGCCGTTAATCGTCAAGACTAAACTTTTTTCAGTGACGATACCAAGCGCGACCATTGACAAAATACTAGCTGATGTACCAGATTTTTTGCCAGACGCAATTTTCACGGTGCAACCAGTTTCCTTCGCAATGTTCACGATAGCGGCGCATTCACGGAATCCGAGCGTATTTTTCGCCACGAGAATGAATGATACAGTTCCAGTCGAAGTTCCGATAGTAGGATTTACGATTGGCGTTTCAACTTCATTGAATTCAACTTTTCTATTTTTATTTTTTATAACCTTGTAAGCAAATTTCATTTAAAACACTCCTAATTCAAATTTATTGCTACGTTTAAGCTACGATTAGTTGACTTCCCTGCGACGTTTGAAATTTTATCATCTAATTTCCATATTCGCAACGGGCAATCATTATTGTTTGGCGTCAAATTTAATCGTGTTTTATCGGAATTTGCTTTTGTTTTGAAAAAAATTTTACTCCTACTTCCTAAACTTTGTGCATTACGTCAAAAATATCTTGATGTTGCGTTTTAATTTCGACGCCGATTTTTTCACCTTGAACTTTCATAGCGTCCTGCAAATCCACAAGCCGAATTTTATTTTCATCAGCTTCAGCAAATAAAATCATATTGAAAAAGCCGTTCAAAATATTTTGGTTGATGCTCAAAATATTTACGTCATTATCGGCAAGAATTTTCGTCACCGCCGCGATAATTCCGACGCGATCTTTACCGACGACTGTTACAACAAGTTTCAAATTAAATCACCTCACCGCTACTATATCACAGTGAAAAAATTTTTCAAGCACTGAACAATGGCTTTTTGCAAACTCTAGTTTAGCATAAATTTTTAGACGCTAGCTTGAAAGTATTCTGCTAACATTTTATAATCAAATTTACTGTCACTATTATTTTTTGTAGTTATCGATTGGAGAAAAATTTTATGGAATTGCAAAATAAAAAAGTTTTGGTAATCGGCGCTGGCATAAGTGGATTTGCCGCCGCGAAAATTTCTAAAAAATTAGGCGCGGACGTGACTTTAAGCGACGCTAAAGTTGAGTCTGATTTAAAATATAATTTTGACGAACTGCGCGAACTTGGAATAAATTTATCTTTCGGCAAGCAAACTGAAAATCTTTTAGACGGCGTCGACTTAGTTATAGTATCACCTGCCGTACCGTTGCGCATTCCAATTTTGCAAGCCGCGCTGAATAAAAAAATTTCTGTCATTAGCGAAGTTGAATTGGCGTTTAATCTTGCTAAATCGCCAATCTGCGCGGTGACTGGTACGAACGGCAAAACTACGACGGTTACACTTTTAGGCTTGTTGCTTGAAAGTCAATTCGATAACGTTGGCGTCGGCGGAAATATCGGCGTGGCGCTTAGTGAAGTTGCGTTAGAAGTTGGCGCTGGTGGAATTATCGCGGCAGAAATTTCAAGCTATCAAATGGAGGCGACAAATAATTTTAAGCCGCACATTTCCGCAATTTTGAACGTGACGCCTGACCATTTAAAACGGCACGGAACAATGGAAGTTTATCAAGCGATGAAAGAAAAAATTTTCGCGCAGGAAACTGCTGACGACTTTTTAGTTTTAAATTACGATGACAAAAAAGTTAGGGGTATGAAAGATCGCGCAGGTTGCAAAGTTTTTTATTTCAGCCGCAAAAAAAATTTAGATGAAGGCGCTTTCATTCGTGACGGAAAATTAATCATCAAGCGTAACGGTAAAACGTACGAACTTTGCACGATTGACGAACTTGGCATTAAAGGTGGTCATAACGTCGAAAATGCGCTTGCCGCGTCAATGACGGCGTTTTTAGCTGGCGTGACGGCTGAAAATATTTGTAAGGTGCTGAAAAGTTTTCAAGGCGTCGAACATCGAATTGAATTTGTACGCGAAATTGACGGCGTGAAATATTACAACGATTCAAAGGCGACAAATACCGATTCGGCGATTAAAGCGCTTGAGACTTTCGACGGTCACATAAATTTAATTGCTGGTGGCGACGATAAATTAACCGATTTGACGGAATTTTTACAGCTTGTCAATCAGCGCGTCGACAATTTAATTTTGGTAGGTGACGCGGCTAAACGTTTCAAGACGGACGCTATTAAAAACGGTTTTGACGCGGCGAAAATTTTTGATGCTGGCTACTCAATGGAAAAGGCGATTGACATTGCCAAAAATATTTCAAGCCCGCCGCAAATTGTACTGCTTAGTCCCGCCTGCGCAAGCTTTGATATGTACGATAATTTTGAGGAGCGCGGCAAAGATTTTAAGCGTATCGTTATGGAGATGATTTAAATGGCGGCTAAAAAAATTTATCGTCCGTGCATTGCCTTTAAGATGAATTATTGCGACGGCGGCAAAGATTCTGAACACGTGGGCTTTTACGGCATTTGCAGTGATAAAATTATCGAATACAATATCAAACATCATCGCGCTTGGTGTTCAAATGAAGATTGCGCTTGTAAACAATATTACGATAAAAAAATTTCTCGCAAAGACCTTGAAAAAAATTGGGATGAAG
>CAMJAZ010000309.1 GCA_946403735.1 uncultured Selenomonadales bacterium | reverse complement strand
AAATGACAGTCCCGAAGGTCTTAAATTGCTTAATCATACGCAGGGAAATGGAAACCAAGTTATCCTTATTGATAGGCAAAAAGACAAGGGAACACGCCGTTAAACTTGGTTATAAGCCCGTAGTTCCTCCAAAGAAAAATTTCAAAGAACAATGGAACTATGATAAAGAGCTTTATAATAAACGCAATGAAATAGAGAGGTTTTTTCGCCGAATAAAGAGATTTCGTCGAATTTTTACGCGTTATGATAAGTTAGACGTAGTCTTTAAAGGTTTTATTGTATTTGCTACCGTAGTTGATTCTTTAATGTGAACACTACCGTTAGTAGTCAGTAGTTTTTCACCACTACTCACTACTTACTACTTACTACTCACTAGTTTAAACGTTTCACCAGCGTCCAACTCCACAAGGCGCCATAAATGCCGCTCATTACCATAATTTTTTCTACTTTTATGTACTACTCAATTATTCAACACGACCTAAATTTTTTTATTCGACAAAGTCATTAAGCCCCGCATCAAATACGCTAGTCAAATTTTCGGCAATAAAGTTTTTCAAGTTCAACTTTTCTTTCAAGGAAAGTTTTTTCGGCTCCTGCGCGTAAATCGGGAGTCGATTTTTTATGAACTCGGTATCAATATTGCCCGTGCGGAAGTAGCTATCGTCCAAAATTCTTTTATGCAGGGGAATTGTCGTCTTAATGTCTGCGCCCTCGATAATAAATTCGTTCAAGGCGCGTTGCATAATTTTAATAGCGTCACCGCGTGTTCTTCCATGCGCGATAACTTTTGCGATAAGTGAATCGTAGTAAGGCTCGATTGAAAGTCCCGCCGTAACGCCGCTATCAAATCTTACGCGCGGTCCAGACGGTTCATGCATAAAATCAATTTTGCCTGGCGCTGGCATAAAATTATTATCGGGGTCTTCCGCGTTAATTCTGCATTCAATCGCGTGACCTCTGAACTTAACATCTTTCTGCGCGAAGTCAAGCGGTTCACCTGCGGCAATTTTAATTTGCGTACGTACAAGGTCAATTCCAGTGACGGCTTCAGTTATGCCGTGTTCAACTTGTACGCGGGGATTTATTTCCATAAAATAAAATTCGTGCGTGGCAAGGTCAAGCAAAAATTCAACCGTACCAATGCTTGAGTAGTGAACACTACGCGCCGCCTCAACTGCAAGCTTTCCTACACGTTCGCGCATTTCATCACTAAGCGCGATTGACGGCGACTCCTCCAAAAGTTTTTGATTGCGCCGCTGAATTGAACATTCACGTTCGCCAAGATGAAGGATTGAACCAAAATTATCTGCGACGACTTGAACTTCAATGTGGCGGGAATGTTCTATGTAATGTTCAAAGTAATAGCGAATCTTCGTAACGTCGATAACGTTCAAAACTTTTTTCAATTCATCTTCGTTGTGGACGATAAACATACCTTTACCGCCGCCGCCTGACACTGGCTTTAAAATGGCGGGATAAGCAACTTTTTTAGCCTCTTCAATCGCCATTTCGTTGCTTTCCAAAGGTGGACTGCCTTTAGCCATTGGAATGCCCGAAGGTTCCATAGCTGCACGCGCCGCGTCTTTATCGCCGACAAGTGCAATAGTTTCTGGCAAAGGTCCTATCCAAGTTAAACCTGCGCGGGTTACCATTCTAGCAAATTGTTCATCTTCAGATAAAAAGCCGTAGCCAGGATGAACTGCATCTGCCTCCGATTCGTAGGCGGCGTAAAGTAACGCATCTTTATTCAAATAACTTTCCATTGCATCTTCAGGACCAATGCGGCGTCGAATATCCGCCATTTGCGTATGAAGTGCGTTTTTATCTGCGTCGGAGTAAACGGCGACCGTTTCAATGCCCAATTCTTGACAAGCGCGAATCACTCTTACAGCAATTTCGCCGCGATTGGCTATCAGCACCCTTTTAAACATTCCTAAACCACCTTTCAATGTAATAAAAAATTTTCCTTATTAATTGAATTACTTCGACCAAAAAAATTTCTATCCTTCACTTTTTAATTGCAAGTTGAAAAAATTTTTTGTAAAATTTTAGCAAGAAAGGCGGTGAGCTGGTGAATATAAACTTGATTAGATTTAATACCGATGTCGGAAAGACTAAGCCAGAAAATATTGTTCACGCGGATAACGCTTGCCCGTTCTGCGACGTTGCCAATTTGACGGGAATTTTGGATACGGACGGCGATATAATTTTTTTGAAGAATAAATACATTGTCATTGAAGGCGCTGACCAATTCGTTTTGATTGAAGGCAGTGAATGTGAAGTCGATATGCCGAGCTATAGCCGTGAGAAAATGCGGCGCGTCATACGAATGGGATTGAAACATTGGCGTCAACTTTTAAACTGCGGCAAGTATGAGGAAGTTTTATTCTTTAAAAATTTTGGTCCAATGTCAGGTGGCACGATTCGTCATCCACATATGCAGTTGGTAGGATTTCCAAAACTTAAATCTGAATTGCTTTTCGACGTTGAGGAACTGCGCGGGCTTGTCATTGCGAAGAAAGATAATGTTGAGTTAAACATTTCAAATTGTCCGCGTGTAGGATTCGGTGAATTAAACGTCGTCGTGGAGAAAGGCGGCAATGTTGATGTACTGGCAGATTTTTTACAGATTGGCGTACATTATCTGACGAACTTTTTCAGAAAAAATTTGCACAGCTACAACATTTTTTTCTACCGCCGCGCAGAAAATATTTTCGCTAAGATTATGCCGCGCTTTGCAACTTCGCCGTACTTTGTCGGCTACAACATACATTTCCTGCCGCGCAATGTTCCACAAATTGCTAAGGAAGTTTACGAAATTTATTTTAGTGACGATAAAAAAATTATCTTCAAATAAAATTTTAGGAAGTGATATAGTGAAAAAATTTTTTCTAGCGTTGGTGCTGTCAATGTGTTTATCGATAAATTCAGCATTGGCGGCGGATGCAGTTAGCGTTTTAAATTCCGCGCAGTTGACACCAGTATTGACGGGTTACGAACCGTGCGACAGGACAGTTTTATACACGCTGTCACGAATCACAAATAACAATATGTCGACTTACGCGAAAGTTCAAGCTTGCTACGATTGGCTGATTGTTAATTGTCGCTATGGA
>CAMJAZ010000308.1 GCA_946403735.1 uncultured Selenomonadales bacterium | reverse complement strand
CCGCTGAAATCGCATCACGCGATTTACGCGGGCGGGCGCTCATCCTTGAGCGCCCCTTTTTATTACAACGTTATCTACACCATTAGCCTAAATTTTTTTTAACGCAACAGTTAATTGCTAAAATCTATTTTCTTTGCCATCGCGTAACCGCAAAATATTTTCTCTGTGCCGAAAAATTATGAACAGTGCCGCCGCCAATCCGAACAGTACAAATTCTGTTGGCTCACCGAAGATGAAAGCTAAAATCGGTGTTGATGCCGCCGCGATTATCGACGCTACTGAAACGTACCTTGTCGCTATGAAAATTGCCAGCCAAATTAAAAAGACTATCGCTGTAACTTTCGGCATCATCATTGCGATAACGCCCAATCCCGTCGCTACACCTTTTCCGCCGTGCAATTTTAAAAATATGCTGAATGTATGACCAAGTATCGCCAAAATTCCCGCGCAGATCATTGCCCATGCGTCGCCGATAAAAATTTCTGCAAGCTTGACACTTAACGCGCCTTTCAAAAAATCCAGCAGGAAAATTAAAATTCCCGCCTGCCGTCCAAGTACCCGCCACGCATTCGTCGCGCCGATATTCTTACTGCCGAATTGCCGTAAATCTTTATGCCAAATAAGTTTGCCAAAAATTAAGCCGTTCGGTATCGAACCTAACAAATAGCTGAAAATTAAAATTCCCGCCGTCATAAATCCTCATCTTCATTTCTTTTACGAATTACAAATTTTAATGGCGTCCCTTCAAAGCCATAACTTTCACGCAGTCGATTTTCTAAAAATCTCAAGTACGAAAAATGTACAAGCTCTGGATTGTTCACGAAAAGTACAAATCGCGGCGGGCAAATGTCAGCTTGCGTGGCAAATAAAATTTTCAGCTGCTTACCTTTTTTCGTAGGCGGTGGATTGACGGCGACAGCGTCACGAATCAATTCATTTAACGCGCTTGTCTGAATACGCATTGATTGTTGCTCGGCTACAAACTTTACAAGCTCCGTTACGCGATTGACACGTTGACCAGTTAAGGCGCTGGCATAAAGTACTGGCGCGTATTGCAAAAAGCCCAACTCTTCGCGCAAGTCATCAGTAAATCTATTTGTCGACCTGTCATGCTTATTCGGAAAAATATCCCACTTGTTGACTACGATAACGCAACCTTTGCCCGAATCGTGCGCGTAGCCAGCAATTTTTTTATCTTGCTCCGTCACTCCAACAGGCGCTTCAATCAACATTAACACAACGTCTGCGCGGTCAATGGCGCGAAGTGAACGCATTACGCTATACCGTTCAACTGGAGCGTCAATCTTCGCTTTACGCCGCATTCCAGCCGTATCAATCAGCGTAAATTTCATATCGTCTTGAAAAAAATGTGTGTCAATCGCGTCACGTGTCGTGCCAGGAATATCGCTGACGATTACGCGTTCTTCACCCAAAAGCGCGTTGACTAATGACGACTTCCCAACGTTCGGGCGTCCAATTACGGCAATTCTAATTTCGTCATCTTCGTGAACATCTTTTTCAACTTTTGGGAAATGTTCCGTGACGGCGTCAAGCAAGTCACCCAAATTTAGCGCGTTGCTAGCGGAAATTCCTATAGGCGTACCAAGTCCCAAGTTGTAAAATTCGTAGGTGTTCACGTCAAGCTGAATACTATCAACTTTGTTGACGGCAACAATTACAGGCTTATCCGTGCCGCGCAGAATTTTTGCAATATCTTCGTCCGATGAAGTTATACCCGCTCGACCGTCGACGACGAAAACTATAACGTCCGCTTCGTCCATTGCAATATCAGCTTGTGCGCGAATATCTGTTAAAATTTTATCGTTCGACAAAATTTCAATGCCACCCGTATCAATCAAAGTAAATTCGTGATTTAGCCAGACGGCGTCCATATAAATTCTATCACGTGTAACGCCTGGCATATCGTCGACAATCGACATTCGCCGCTTGCCAATCTGATTAAACAGCGTGGACTTGCCAACGTTTGGGCGTCCAACTATTGCTACAATCGGTTTCAAATTTTTCCTCCATTCTAGCTTTTAGGATTTTTACTACTCACTACTTGCTAATTTTTCTGAACGAAGTTCGCCGCGATAAATTTTGCCAACGCCTAAAAAATTTTCGCCGTCATAAACTTTCAGCATTTTATTTTCAGCGTTAATGCTAGTCGGCAGACCATTTTTATAAGCCTTGACGCGGTGCGCTGGCAAATTAAATTTTTCAAAGTCTAAGCAAGCGTCAATCGGCTGTAAAAATTTTTCGCTGGAAATTTTCAAGTCGTCAATCGTCACGGCGTCTTCAATAAAAAATTTTCCAACGCGTACCCTGTCCAAACTTTTCAACGTCGCTGGCAAGTTTAACGACGCGCCAAAGTCAACCGCTAAACTGCGAATGTACGTACCCTTTTCGCAGTCAACTTCAACCGTTACAATATTTTTATCGACGTGCAAAATTTTAAAATGGTTAATCGTGACGATTCTGCGCGGCATTTCAAATTCTAAATTTTTTCGCGCAAGGTCATAAGCCTTTCGACCATTAATTTTTATGGCGGAAAATTTCGGCGGTGACTGTTCAATCTGCCCAATAAATTTTTCTGTCGCCGCGTTAAGTTCATCAAGATTCGGCATAGAAAAATTTTCAGCGTGACGAATAATTTTACCTGTCACGTCGCCGCTGTCAGTTTCGATGCCAAATAAAATTTCTGCGCGGTACGTTTTGCTACAATCGGCTAGGTATTCAATAAACTTTGTCGCCTGCCCAATCGCTATTGGCAAAATGCCTGTCGCCATTGGATCAAGCGTGCCGCCGTGACCAACTTTGCGCATCTGAAAAATTTTCCTTACAAAATTAACGGCGTCATGACTCGTCATACCCGCCGCCTTGTTCAAATTTATAAATCCGTTTTTCATAATTTTTGACATACTCCCGAGCCAAAAAGGCGGGGGATTGTGCTATCATCAATCTATGCCCCAACCCGAAATTCAAAATTTTTTTGCGGCGTTTCATAGCTAATTGGCTTTAACGGGGCGTTTTCGGTAATGCGTAAATTTTAATGCGTAATGAAAAGTTTAAAATTAGGGGCGCGCAGGGACGCGCGCCCGCCCGCGCAAATCGCGTGATGCGATTTCAGCGGGC
>CAMJAZ010000307.1 GCA_946403735.1 uncultured Selenomonadales bacterium | reverse complement strand
CTAATAAAAAGAAGTTTATCAATCCTAAAAGCTAAAAGCTAAAAATTTTCTTTGCAATTCGGCGAAATTATGTTATCATAAAAAAAGTTTTGGAGCTGAAATTTTTATTTGTTAAATCTAGCGGGGAGGTCTTGAGCTTATGATTAAAAGTATAGCGGTTATGACATCTGGCGGCGATAGTCCTGGTATGAATGCGGCAGTCCGCGCAGTTACAAGAACAGCACTTCATGTGGGCGTAAAAGTTTGGGGTATTCGCGGCGGCTATCACGGTATGCTTGATGAAGATATGTTTGAAATGACTTCAAGGGACGTTAGCGATATAATTCAACGCGGCGGAACTTTTCTGGGTACTGCACGTTGCAAACGTTTTCAAACTCCTGAAGGTCGTATGCTTGGCTATAAAAATCTTGTAGATCGCGGCATTCAAGGCTTAGTAGTTGTCGGCGGTGACGGAAGTTTACGCGGCGCATCTACTCTTAGCCAAGAAACAGGCTTGCCGATTGTCGGACTTCCTGGCACGATTGACAATGACGTTTGGGGCTCTGAATACACTATCGGCTGTGACACGGCGGCTAATACGATTATCGACGCGATGAACAAATTGCGTGATACTGCATCTGCTCACCGTCGCATAATCGTTTTGGAAGTTATGGGACGTAATAGCGGCTGGCTTGCAATGGTTTCTGGCATTAGTGGCGGCGCTGAATATATCCTCGTACCTGAAGAAGATTTTGACCTCGACGAAATTTGCGAAAGTATGAAAGCTGAATACGAAAAGGGCAAACGCTATATTCTTATGGTCGTTGCAGAAGGCGCTGGCAAGGCTAGCGAAATTGGACCGATTGTAGCTGAAAAGACTGGGCGCGATACTCGTATTTCTAAACTTGGACATATTCAACGTGGCGGTTCACCTTCAGTTATTGACCGTGTCAAAGCGTCACAACTCGGCGAACACGCGGCACTTGCCATTATTTCTGGATTGTCGGATATTGTCTTCGGATTCAATCGCGGTCACGTTGTATCAATCAACCTTCATGACGCAGTTAATAATAAAAAGCAACTCAATCCTGAATATATGCGTTTAGCTCGTATTCTTGCGTAAAATTTTTGTAAGTTTATAGATTCGACGTTCGACGCTTTACCGTGCCGGACGCCTTTTTTAATTAAGAATTAAGAATTAAGAATTAAGAATTTTTTTTGTAGCTTGTACAAAAATTTTTGACAAGACTTTTAAATTTAAATTTTAAAATTTAGCGCGTACCTTAGCGGACGTGACTGGAGGTTTTTTAATTGTCAAAAAAAATGGCGTCAAAAGTTGACGACGCGCAAAAATTTCAAATCGTTAGGCGTGAGGCAATTTACACTTTAATTGCACTTGTCACGCTGATTTTTTTCTGGCTTATCGCTGGTTTCGGTACATCTTCATTTGACGTAAAAATTTTTTATCTGCCATTATGGGCGGTACTCGGCACGATTGGCGTTTGGGTTTTCGCAATTTTAATCAGCTTTATCTTGAGTAAAAAACTTTTTACGGACATTGACTTAGGAGGCGGCGACGATGAATGAAGGAAGTTTCGCCGCGCTCGTACCACTTATAATTTTTATGGCGGTAATGGTCGGCATCAGCATTTTTGTTAAACATCAACAAGCTGGAAAAAATTTTGTCGGCAGTTACTTTGTCGGCAACCGTGAACTTAGCGGCTTTGTACTGGCAATGACGACTGTTGCAACGTACAGTTCAGTTTCAAGTTTCGTCGGCGGTCCAGGTATGGCATTTACAGTTGGATTCGGCTGGATTTATATGGCGGTCGTACAAGTAACGGCAATATTTTTAGTGCTTGGAATTTTTGGTAAGCGCGTAGCAATTTTGGCGCGAAAGTTAAACGCCGTGACGGTCGTTGATATAATTCGTGCAAGGTTTCAATCAGACTTTTTAGCGGCAGTAGCGGCATTCGTAATAGTTTTATTTTTCTGCGGAACAATGACGGCGCAATTTGTCGGCGGCGCAAAATTATTCGCGGCAGTGACGGGTTACAGCTACGAATCAGGATTAATTCTATTTGGCTTGGTCGTCGTAATTTATACGTCAATCGGTGGTTTCCGCGCAGTTGCATTAACCGATACGTGTTGCGCTTTGATAATGATGATTGGAATAGTTTTACTCCTGCATTACGTTTTAGACGCGGGCGGCGGTTATTCGGCGATAATGGCGACGCTTGAAACGAATCACCCTGAAATGTTTGAACCGTTTTCAATGGGAAATATGCCGTGGGGAATTTATTTCACGCAATGGCTTTTAGTTGGAATTTGTACGATAGCTTTGCCGCAGTCAGTTGTACGCGGAATAAGTTACAAAGACACGCAGGGACTTCATCAAGCAATGCTGATTGGGACGGCAGTTGTTGGATTTATGAATATCGGAATAAATTTCACGGGCATTTTAGCGCATGGAGTTTTGACTGGCGACGCGGCAAGTTACGGCGGAGTTGATAACATTATCCCGACGACGATTGCAACGGTTATGCCGAAAGAATTAGTTGGACTTGCGATAATCGGTCCGTTAGCGGCGTCAATCTCCACAATTTCTGGATTGTTAATCGTAGCGTCAAGTGCGATTGTCAAAGATGTTTATATTCACTACAAACAAAAAAAATCAGAAGTTGTCAGCGACGCTAAAATAAAATTTTTGTCAATGTCAATCACGGCAATAATTGGCGTAGCGGTCTTCGTGATAGCGTTGACGCCGCCTAATTTAATTTGGCTGATAAATATGTTTGCATTCGGCGGACTAGAAACGGCGTTTTTCTGGACGCTATTGTTAGGATTATTTTGGAAACGTGCAAATACAACTGGCGCTTTATTGTCAATGGTCGGCGGCACGATAATTTATTGCGCGACTCAAGCGGCGGGATTTAAATTTTTCAACCTGCACCAAATTACAATCGGAATAACTGTTTCACTGATTTTATTTTTAATCGGCTCGTACTTTGGCAAGCCAAATGACAAAGACGCGCTGAAAATATTTTTCCCGTGAAAACTTGCCTTGTACTTGGATTGACGCTAAAATAATTTCCATTCAAGCGTTATAAATTTTTGCGGGAGGAAAATTATTATGCCGAAACAAGTTGACCCTGAAAATTTTGAAAATCAATCTTCTTTCAACAAG
>CAMJAZ010000306.1 GCA_946403735.1 uncultured Selenomonadales bacterium | reverse complement strand
AATCGACATAAACTTCCTGCTCTGGCAATTCAATTTCTGTTTCAATGTGAATTGCTTTTTCTTCCGCTTGAATTCTAAACATATCCATAACAATTTGCAGTTGACGCTGTAAGTCGCAAGCCTCAAGTTTCAATTCCGTTTGTCCGTAGTCAATCTTGCTCATCTCAAGCAAATCATCAATCAAATCAAGTAAATGGTGGTTTGATTCGTCAATCTTTTCAAGATAACTTTTAACAACTTCTGGCTCGTCGAAATGACGTTGTGCAAGCGCCGTAAATCCCATTATCGCATTCATAGGCGTCCGAATATCATGGGACATACTGAAAAGGAATGACGCCTTGACTTCATTCGCGTGCTTTTCACGTTCCAACGCCATTTCAATATTCAACTTCTCCGTCAATTCTTTTCTTACACTTTGAATATGTTCCGTGATGTCGCGGTAACTCATGATAACGTGATGATTTAAAGATTCGTCCTCAACTTTTACGACGGAAACTTCCATGTGCGTAGTTTTTCCGTCTTTATCATAGCATCTGTAATGAAAAGTGTACGTTTCATCGTCCTGTATGCGCTGTAAAATTCTTTCCTGCGAAGTTTCTTTGATGAAGAAAGATTGATCTTTGCTTATAACGAAACGTTTAGCGTATTCAGCCATAACGACGCTGAAGGGCGCGTTTTTAATGTCAAGGTTCAAATCCTCAACAATCTTTTTAAAATAGTCGGTACGCAATTTGTACGGACGCATTGTTCCCGTGTCAAGGTTGAGAAGATAAATTGAAGTAAATCCGATACTAAGTCCGTCGATAACTTTAGCTCGGCGGCTATTTTCTGCGCGGGATTCGTGTTCGACGGTTATATCACGGACAAAGACATAGAAAACGTCGCCGTAATTTTTGGTGTGAACAAGGCGTCCATAATCATCAAGCCAATGTATAGTGCCGTCTTTGCGTATGATTCGGTATTCGACGTAATCAATATTTCTTTCGTCAACGGCAATTTGTCGGGCGATAGATTCTTCAACGCGGTTTAAATCGTCGGGGTGAACCATACCTTTGAAAGTGTAGCCAGTCAGTTCCTTGAACTCGTCCAAATTTTTACAGCCGAAAATTTCTATTAAGAAGTCATTGGCGTACAAAATCTCTTCGTCGCCGTAAGCGCGATAAATAAAAAAGCCACCAGGCATTCGTTTAGTTAATTTCTCGACAGTTAATGTTGTAGCAAAATTTTCTATTTCTTCATCTGTGAAAATTGTATCTTGCACCTGTACGCACCCTTTCTTAGCTTTTAGCTTGTAGGAATTATTACGAATTACGCATTCTTAATTACGCATTTTTTCAAAGTCTCCATCATTTGGGCAACATCAATCGGCTTTGCAATATGCGCGTTCATTCCAGCATCTTTAGCCGTTTGTACGTCTTCACTAAAAGCATTAGCCGTCATAGCGATAATTGGAATTTTCGCCAAGTCTTTATCTTCTAATTCACGAATAGCCTTTGCCGCCGCGTAGCCATCCATTATCGGCATTTGAATATCCATTAAGACAACGGCATAATCGCCAGCCTTAGACGCCGCAACTTTTTCAACTGCTTGCTTGCCATTCTCCGCCGTATCGACGATAAAGCCTGACATTTCCAAAATCATCGTCGCAATTTCGCGGTTGACTTCAATGTCATCGACTAGGAGCAAGCGCATTCCCTCAAAATTAATTTCGTCGGCAGTTGAATCGTCCTGCGCGGAAATTTTTTCTGGAATATTATCAGACAGCGTGAACTTAACGTTTATGACAAATTCTGTACCTTGATTCGGCGCGGTAATGACTTCAATGTTGCCGCCCATCATATCGACAATGCTTTTAGTTATTGCCATACCTAGCCCAGTACCTTGAATGCCGCTGACCGTAGAATTTTTTTCACGTTCAAACGCTTCAAAAACTTTTGCGGCAAATTCTGGCGTCATACCAATTCCGCTATCCTTAACGCGCAATTCGTATTCAGCAAATTTGTCGACGGCGTCACCAATCTGCAAAAGCTTAACGGAAATTTTTCCACCTTTAGGCGTGAATTTGTAAGCATTGCTAAGGAGATTTAAAAGTACGCGGTTCAATCGATTTTTATCACACAAAACGTAGGAGTCTTTAACCTGCGAAGTGTCGACGGTGAAATTAATTTCCTTGCCTTCCATTTGCGTAGCAAACATATCGCGCACTTCATCAAACGTCGTCACTAAATCGGTGTCAATCGGTTCAAGTTCCATTTTGCCGCTTTCAATTCGGCTCATTTCCAACACGTCATTAATTAGCGCCAATAAGTGGTTGCTGGAAGTTTCAATTTTTTTGAGGAAGTCTTTCACTTCGTCCAAAGTAATATTTTCATTTTTCGCCAAATTTATGTAGCCGATAATCGCATTCATAGGCGTCCGAATATCGTGTGACATATTGGAAAGGAATTGCGACTTAGCTTTACTGCCTTCCTCTGCACGAGTTTTAGCGGCGATAAGTTCAACTTGTTGCTTTTTAAGTTCCTCCTGCTGACTGTTAATCGTCTCCAAATTCTCCTGCAGACGAATTGTATACGCCTTTTGAGTTTTAGAGTTACGATACTGCAGGAAAATATAAATTAAAAGTAAAAGCAAGAAGAATACAGCAAAAGTTATCAGCGTGACGAGCCAGGGGCGATTTTTAACCATTTGGGCGAGCGTCATATTTTCATAGCGATGACTAATCCATTTTTGATCCAGTTCAGCTAAAACGCCTTCCTGTTGCATTTGAATTAAAACGGCGTTGACGCGAACTCTTAACATTGTATCTTCAGGGTGCAAAGCCAACGTACCGTAGACGTGCAAGACGGCGTAACTTGGGAACACGTCATCAAGTTTAAAGCGTTCAAGGAAAGTATTGCCGACTTGAATGGGGCAAATGGCAAATTCATATTCGCCGCTTTTCAGTTCCTCAAAAATTTTATGGTACGAATCAATGTAGGCAATTTCGTCGTCAAGCCCAAGCCCTGACATTCGGTGAAGTGAGGCGATGCGCCGCCCGTACAACTCGGCAACGGAAGTTATTTCGCGCTTGCCGTAAACGACGTATTGTTTCTCCGTAGTAGGCAACGTTGCAATGAAGTTTGAATTGTTGCTGATTAAATCAGACTCCATATTCATGATAATATCGGCTTTA
>CAMJAZ010000305.1 GCA_946403735.1 uncultured Selenomonadales bacterium | reverse complement strand
ACTTTATCATAGCCTACGTTGTATTGACGAAAATGTTTCCTGCGGACGTTGAAAAAATTGACGGCGCGGAAGATTTTATCAAAGAAAAAATATCTGAACTTGGAAGTTGGACGCGTGCGCAGAAAAATACTTTGATAGCGTTTATAGTTGCCGTGACATTATGGATTTTACCAGGAATTTTTGGTATGATTTTAGATTCGACGAGCCCAATTTTAAAAATGTACGAAAAACTTTTCCCTGAAGCAATCGCGGCAATGGTTGGCGCGTTGATTTTATTTTTATTGCCAGTGAACTTTTCTAAACGTCAATTTACAATTACTTGGAAGGAAGCGGCGGCAGGAATTGAATGGGGGACTTTAATTTTATTTGGCGGCGGTTTAGCAATGGGCGGAATGATGTACCAAACAGGATTATCGAAATGGCTTGGTGATTTAATTGTTGAGTCAATGGGCGGCGATATTTCGCAAGTATTTTTCATAGCGGTATTTTGCGTCTTAGCTCTGTTACTTTCTGAATTAACGTCACATACTGCGGCAACAAATATGATTGGACCTTTGGCGATAACGATAGCAGTTTCAGCCGGTTTAAGCCCTGTACCTGTATCGGTAGGCATTGCGTTAAGCGCGTCATTAGGATTTATGTTGCCAGTATCGACGCCGCCAAATGCAATAGTCTATTCGTCGGGTTATGTGCCGATAATTAAGATGATTAAAACGGGCGTTTACATTGATTTTATTGGGATTGCGTTAATTACGATACCGATAGCAATTTTTGTTGTAACGGCGATTGTCGGCTGATTGAGGAAAGTGATACATTTGACAATTAAAGAAATTATTCAACAACTGGAAAATATTCACGGTGAAAGATTTTTAGCCACATTTCACGACGATACAGATATTACAGATGCGCCTGACTTGAAAGCGTTGGGACGTTCGATTAAAATTTTGAAATATCTTGTCGAGCATAACGGCGAAACGCTTAACGTCAAGCAAATTCTTGCCGACTGCAAAATTGAAGTTTAAACTGAAGCGTTGACACAGCAACAACAGCGTTTAGGTTAGTAGATATTTAAACTTAGTAAAAATTTTTTAGATTTTAAATGAACTATTTTTTCTTTTGGCGCAAAAGGTAGCAAAAAGAAAACAGCCCGCATAAATCGCGTGATGCGATTTATGCGGGCGGGCGCTCATTTTTGAGCGCCTTTTTTATATTTTAATTATCGTGCGTCGACAAAGAAATTAAATTCAATCATTGCGGGGCGTGTCGTATCGAACACTGCATCTTTCAGCGCGTTCAGTACGTGAATCAAATTAATTGTCTTTGAGCCGTCAAAATTTCCTGGTGCAACGTCGACATTTGCCATATTCCAATTTCTAACCCATTGCGGAAGTTGATAACCTTTCGCCGTAGGTACAAGCGCCGCGTGTACGAAATTTATTTTGCCTCGCTCCAAACTTTTATCTGGCGTCATTGAAAATTTTGCCGCAAATTTATTTTGTTCGCCCTCAACTGCCGCCACCTCAATTTTAACATCATTTTCTTCAAGTTCCTGCCATTCGCCGTTATCATAATCAAGCGCGAAAATTCTAACGTCCTGCGTCATTTCATCTAAATTCAGCTGGCAAGCACCGAGCGGTTCTTTATAATCAAAATTTACAGTGAACATTGCGGGCGAAGAAAAACTGTCAATGCCAAATTCCCGGACGCCTTTGCTAACAATGTCTAATTTTGTTTCCGCAAAAAAGTTTTCCATTTCAATTTCTTCAAGCGCCATTTTAGCAAAATCAATCGTCGTTTCCGTCAAATTTTCAGACAGCAACAAATAGCCCGTATTATTATTTAAAGTCTGAACATCTTTGAAACGCTCCATAAAATTTTTAACTGGCGCTTCATCGCCGAGAATCAGCAAATAAAACGGTCTGAATCTGTTGGGGTCGTCGTAGGAATTGTAATTGAACTTCGCCGCGTTCAAGCCTACGTCAAAAATTTCGCCGTTGAAAGAATTTTTCACGCCGATAACTGCAACTGCCTTGTGATTGGCAAAATATTTTTCGCGAATTTTTTTAGTAATGTTGCTCCAGTCAGCCTCACTTTCAAAAAGATCCGTCACGATAACGGTTAAATGGTCTGGATTGGCATAATCAACCACATTGTGGACGGCGGTTACAAGTTCTATATACGGCTCTTGTGAACTGAATTTTTTATGTTCGCGATTATCAATCGGCGTAACTTCTTTACCGAATTTGAAAAAGCTAGCCTTGCCCATTGACGTACCGATTGCGTCTAAAATGTCAGGCAGTGTACGGTAAACATTACCAGCGGCAAGCGTTGTGTAACCTTTCATTGAAATAGTGGCGTCGAAGTAAACATCAACATCAGCTTTTGCATTTTCAGAATCTGTCGACTTAGGCGTATAAAAATCTGGCGCGGCAATGTCTTTTGAACCATCGCCACCACAGCCGCTTAGAAAAATTGTACTGATACTTAAGCACAAAAAAAGAATTAGTTTAGAAAAATTTTTTTGCAACTAGTTCAACTCCCTTTTGAAAGCTACGGTTGAAAATTTTACAAGCACTGCCGCGTACAAAATTAGAATTGTCAGCGACGTTAAATTTACTCCGTGGCGCAACATTTCACTTGTATGTGTCAACGGTAAAATTTCTATAAAAAATCTTATAAGTTCAGGCAACTGCGACGTTGAAAAAAATGTTCCGCAAAGAAAACTCATCGGCATTAAAAAGTACGTGTTGACTTGCGACAGCTCTTCAAAAGTTTTTACGTACATTGCTGCGCAGAATCCTACGGCGGCGAAGATTATCGAGTTTAAAAATATTACGGCGAAAAATCCTGTTATCCTTCCCGCGTCGAATAAAAATTTTAATTGCGCGTCGAACATTGCCGCTATCATCAAAATTAACGCCGTCGATATGAAAGCGCGTATCACTGCTGAAAGAATTTTTCCTACGACAAAGGCAGTTGGTTCAATCGGCGCGGCTAAATAATTTTCCAAACTTTTATGGTAAACTTTTTCGCCGTGAATTGCCGTTGCGCTCATATAGCTGACGTTCATTGTATTCAGCGCGATTATTCCAGGTACAAGGAAGTCTAGGTACGTGCCGCTTTCTGGTGTGATACTGCGTCCCAATCCCCAGCCAAAAGCTACTAAATATAAAATCGGTT
>CAMJAZ010000304.1 GCA_946403735.1 uncultured Selenomonadales bacterium | reverse complement strand
TAAAATAGAAAGGAAAGTTGAAATGACAAGTAAAACTACAGTATTGACACAGGACGGCTACGACAAGCTCGTTGAAAGGTTGAACTATTTGAAGAGCGTTAAACGCCTTGAAGTTGCTGACAGGTTGAAGGTTGCAATTTCACTTGGCGACCTTAGCGAAAATTCCGAGTACGACGACGCTAAAAACGAACAGGGACATCTTGAAGCTGAAATTCGTGAACTTGAAGCGAAAATTAATAACAGCGATATTATTCACGGCGTTTCGTACAGCGGCACGGTTGCAGTTGGAAGTAAGGTTAAAATTCGCGAAGTTGAATCTGGCGACGAAGAAATTTATATGATTGTCGGTTCAATGGAGGCTGACCCTGATGAAGGGCGCATTTCAAACGAATCACCGATTGGCGCGGCGTTGATTGGACATTCAGCTGGCAGTACCGTACAAGTTCACGCACCTGCTGGCATTTTTCAGTACGAACTTGTAGAAATTTTGCGCGATTAAAGAAAGGAATAAAATTCAGTGGCTAAGGAAACAAACATTCAGCCGATTGACGAAAACGAATTGATTAAAGTACGTCACGAAAAAATGAAGGCGTTCACTGAAAAAGGTGTTGCGCCATTTGGTCATCGTTACGACGTGACACACCACGCGGCGGATATTCGCAAAGAATTCGGCGATATTGAAGGCGAGGAAGACGCTGGCGACGTTAAAATTGCTGGGCGTTTAATGGCGATTCGCGGTCACGGCAAGGCAAGTTTTGCGACAATCTCTGACGTTACAGGAACGATTCAAATTTATTTCAAGCTTGACATTCTCGGCGACGAAAAGTACAGCCAATTTAGACTGCTTGACATTGGCGACATTATCGGACTTGAAGGTAAAGTTTTTAAAACTAAGCGCGGAGAATTGACGGTACGTGTTGAAAATTTTGACTTACTTTCAAAGTCACTTCGTCCACTGCCGGAAAAATTTCACGGCTTGAAAGACCTTGAAACGCGCTATCGTCAACGCTACCTTGACTTAATCG
This sequence comes from uncultured Selenomonadales bacterium, assembly GCA_946403735.1. Taxonomy (GTDB): domain Bacteria; phylum Bacillota; class Negativicutes; order Selenomonadales; family Selenomonadaceae; genus Quinella. The sequence continues at coordinate 2,170 of CAMJAZ010000304.1, read as the reverse complement.
TCAACCCTGACGTTCGCGAAACTTTTTTAAAGCGCACGGAAATTATAAAGTCAATCAGAAAATATCTTGACGACAGAAATTTTATCGAAGTTGAAACGCCGATTCTCACTCCAATAGCTGGCGGCGCGGCGGCTCGACCCTTCATAACTCATCACAACACGCTTGACATTGATTTATATCTGCGCATTGCGACGGAATTAAATCTCAAGCGCTTAATCGTCGGCGGCTTGGAGCGCGTCTATGAAATTGGCAGGATTTTCCGCAATGAAGGTATGGACATGCGGCACAATCCAGAATTCACTAGCGTTGAAATCTATCAAGCTTACGGCGATTATCGCGACTTAATCGAAGTCACAGAAGGTATTGTCTGCGCGGCGGCTGAAAAAGTTTGCGGCAGTACAAAAATCACTTGTGAAGGCGTCGAACTTGAACTTAAAAATCCACCACGTTTAAGTATGAATGACGCAGTTAAAAATAAGACTGGTAAAGATTTTCTGTCCTGCCAAACTGTTGACGACGCGCGGCGTATGGCTGATGAAATTGGCGTTGCTTATGAACAACGTTTTGGTATCGGCGGAATTTTGAATGCGGCATTTGAGGCTAAAGTTGAAGATGATTTGATTCAGCCGATTTTCATCACGGGACATCCTACGGAAATTTCGCCGCTTGCTAAACGTAATCCTGACGACCCGCGCATTACAGACCGATTTGAATTTTTCGTACTTGGGCGGGAACTTGCTAACGGCTTTACAGAATTAAATGATCCGATTGACCAAAAACTTAGATTTGAAGAGCAACTGAAAGCGCGTGAAGCTGGCGACGAAGAAGCACACGTTATGGATACTGACTTCATACGCGCCCTTGAATATGGACTTCCTCCAACGGGCGGACTTGGAATTGGCGTCGATAGATTAGTTATGTTGCTGACTGATTCGCCGTCCATTCGTGACGTGCTACTTTTCCCAACTATGAAAAATATTGAGTAGGTGACGTATGGAAGAATACGGGCAACTTGAAAAAATTATTGATGAAACTATTCAGAAGTCGTCGGAGAAAGGGCAAATTAACCTAAACGCCTTTGTCAAGCAAATGGACGAAGAATTTCAAAAGCTTGGCTACCATGACGACACGAATAAACCTGTTGAAAATATTTTTATATCGCGGCTTGACGGCGTCGGCGATTTTATTTTGAACGTGCCAGCAATTCGTGCCATTCGTGAAAATTTTCCTGACGCAAAAATTTTACTTGTCGTCTCTCAAAGAATTTATCCTGTAGCGGAACTTTGCCCCTACGTCGACGAAATTTTAGTTTACGATACAAGTTTGGAAGGCAAGGGAATTTTAGAAATTCTGCGCGGCGTTAAAGATTTTGCGAAAAAAAATCTTTGGCAACGGCGCTTTGATTTAAGTTTTGATTTTCTGTCTGACTACCGCCATTTATTTATGTCGTACCTTAGCGGCGCTCGTGAACGTGTTGGCTATTTCAATGAAACTGGAAATCAGCTGTCTATCAAAAAAATTTTTACTAATCGCGCAGTTTTCCTCGACAAAACTAAATTTACGCATTGGGTAGAAAGAAATTTGTACCTGCTAAAAAGTGTCGGCTTGAAAGTAAACAGTGACGATATAGAAGTTTGGTTTACTGATGACGATTTGAACAAGGCGAAAGAACTTTTAAAAGGCTTTGCGCCAGACCGTGTGAAAATTGCAGTAGGAATTGGCGCGGCAACTCCTGAAAGACATTATCCAGTTGAAAAATATCTCATCGCATTCAAAGAAATTATAGCTAAAGGCGCGGCGCTTATGCTTTTTGGCGGACCTAGTGAAGTTGACGACGCGAAATTTCTTGAAGAAAATTTGCCTGCAGAGTTTGTGAAAAATTTTGTAGCGCTTAAAGCTGGCTGGAGGGTTGACACCGCCGCAATTTCTCAACTTGATATTTACATCGGCAACGATACTGGTACGCAACACGTAGCCGCCGCCTTCAAAAAGCCCGTCGTCACTCTGTCGCGTGATTCAAAAGATTTCGTTAAAATTAGAGTAAATGATTGTGATTATATAAATTTTCATGCTTGGAAAACAAAATCGATTGTACTTTTGCCCGAACATTCCCTTGATAGGTGCGCGGAATTGAAAGCAACTTGCTGGGCAGGCAAGCCGCATTGTATCA
>CAMJAZ010000303.1 GCA_946403735.1 uncultured Selenomonadales bacterium | reverse complement strand
GATTGAATTTATCTTTCAAAATTTCTACGAAAGGTTGAAGGTCAATTTCATAGCCGCTCTTGTCAATAATTTTCGCCGTAAAATTTTCGTCGCCGCACCAACGCTTTAAATCCTCAAAAAATGCCACGTACAAATTGCTGTTGCCTATAGCGTCTAAATCTTTCTGCGCGTCATGAGAAATTGAAATATCATTCCACGAAGTTTGCGGACGGCCTTCGCGTTCACTGTACGCCGCCATAAATTTTTCAATGTTCGTGAATTCAATGACCGTAGGATTTTCATAATTTTCCTTGACGTTGCCTTTTGAGTAATCGCCCTTGCCAACTTGCAACGGAATAATTTCACCGCGTTCATTTTCATAGACGACTACGGTTGACTTTGTGCCAAAATCAATTCCAACAATGCCCGATTTATTTATATCAGCGGCAGGGTCACGCGCATAAATCGGCGTTTTAAGCTTGAACATTTTTTCAGCGTCAGTCGGCAAATCCCATAAATCCCAATGCCCACGATTAGGGTCAGTCAAAATTTTTGCGTCGTAAGGGTCAAGTGCCACGCGGTTATAATCGCATTCCAAAAGTTCCTTGACAATTTCTGATTCGTAATCAACTTTCGGCGGTTCAGATTTTTTAGGCGGCGTAGTTGGCAATTCAACTTTCGGCAGAAAATTTAACCTTCCACCGCGTTTAACCGCGTCCAAAATTTTTTGTCTGTCAAGCGTGACTTTATCGCCGTTGACTTGCAAATAATATGTATTCGTCTGCAGGAATTGATAAAATTTTTTCGCGTCAGACGCTGAAAATTCGCTGTCAATCGGCGTAAGATTATTATTCAGCCACAAAAAAATTGCTTGCGCTGCCGAAATGGGGTTGGCGTCTTTGTAGCTCAATCTGAAAATCGGAATAATGGCATAGTAATAACTTTTTCCATTGCCAAATAAAATAGTTTGAAACTTATGGTTGCCTTTGCCCAAATGCAAAGCGAAATATCTTGAGTCATTATCTCTTCTGCATACGACACCGCTTGCAACGCCGTCGTTTTTGCCGATATGAAGTAAATCGCTAGCATCTTGGAAAGGTGAGCGGTTATTTAAAAAAAGGTTTCGCGCTTCAATTTCAGTTGGAATGTCGCCAACGAATCCCGCAAAGTGCAGTTGACTAAGTCCCTTTTCAACGTTGAAAAATCTGTCGCCGCGCTGATAAGTCGTAGGATTTTCAAACGGTCGTTTGCCAAGATCGGGAATCAACGCTACAACTTCATTTGAATAAAAAATATTTTCGTCGTAGCCATCACGTTTTAAGCAAATCCAACTTTTGACTTTAAATTTCGCGTCGAAGATTTTACACAATGCGGCAAAATCTTTTTCAAAATTTTTAACGGCGGCGTCAATAGAAAGTTTGAGTTGCTCCTCCGCAGTTTTAGCGGCGTCAACCTTCGGCGGCTCGGCTTGAACTTCGACGGAAATATTTTCATCAAGCGGTACTTCCAAAATTTTTTTAGTTTTCATCATTCAACCTCACTAATCCAAAGTAATTGGTGTACCTTCAACTTCTGGCGGCGGTACGTCTTTTGACACGGCATAACGAATCGTGTTTGAAGTCGACGCCTTCACGTAAACATTAGCGGTAGGGTCGGCGTCAATGTGAATAGTCAAGCGCTTTGCAATCGATATTGGCTCATTGTTCGTCGCGGCAACGCTTTCATCAGTGTAGAATAAATCGAATACGCCCAACTTTGCGCCAATAAATCTATACCATTCGCCCAACTTCGCAGACTTGTCAATAACAACTTTGAACTTGCCCAACTTCGCGCGTCCAACGTAATATCGGAAGGGAACTTGCTTTTTGTCTTTACCTTCTGGCGTAATGTCGACGACGCGAACTGTTGAACCGTCACGGCAACGCAAAAGTCCAAATGCAACGCCAGTTTTACCAGTCGGCGCGGCAAAATTATTTTCGTCCACTTCAACTTCATTTTCACGTTGAATTTGTTTAGCCTCGTCCGTACCAAGCGGAGGGTACAAAGTGAAACGCGGTATTATCTGCGTGCCGCCGAATCCTAATAAACTGCGCGCCTTGCCGTTATCGTAGTCAATATATTCGTCAAAAATTTTCTTGACAAGCGCTGACTTTGTAGAGTTGCCAGCCAAAAAGATTTTTATTTCGGGAACGTCGCTAAGTACAGCAATTCCGTTTTCACTGCCGCCGCTGACTTTGTCGAACGCCTCGCGCATTGAGATAAAAAAGTTATCGACGCCGCGTCTAATTCTGTCCGTTAAAATTTTTTCAAGGTCAACCAACGGCTTAGAATCTTTTTTAGGCGTGTCAACTTTCGGTGCAGATTTTTTATTTTTAAATCTTTTAAAAGCGTCTGCAACTAGCGGAATATCATCAGCAAGATTTTCTAAAACTTGTTGGGAGCGATAATCACCAGCTAAAGCCCAATTTTCCAACTTGATAATTGAGTCAGTGTCTTCTTGTCTAACGCCTATCATAACTTCATAAAATTCATCATCAGAAATTTTTTTAGGCGTAGCGTCAACATCAACATTCGGCGTAGAATTTACCGCGCCAATTTTTAAATCAAAATTTGTAATTTCCTGTCCAGCGTCGTCAAAAACTCGCGTCGTAATTTTGCCAGAATTAAAAATTTCCTGCGCCTCTTTAGACTGCGGATTTTCCCAAACTGGACGCAATTTTTTAATAAGGTGGTACATATTCAGCGCGGCTTCCTGCGAATTGCGGATAAGACCTTCAGACCCAGCAAATTCAGATTTTTCAGCCGCCCAAGTAAATGGAATTTTCGCCTTAGACTCTTTAGAATCACCGCGCGGCTTTAAAAGTTTTTCGCGATTAGCCTTGAACACTTCAAACGCCAAAAGTTTTAACAAATTTTCGCCGCCCAGCGTCCTATCACCAGCCGCGCCGAAATGCGTTAAAACAAAGTCATAAAAATCAGCGTCATCATCTTCCGCAATTTTCAAGACGCCAAAATCAAAGTCAGTCGTGCCGCCGCCAAAATCAAATACGGCGTAGTAAACGTTATCTTCCTCGCCGTCCATAAAGCCGAAACCTTCAAGCGCGGTTATTGCATACGCGGCAGGTTCGCTCGTACCTTCGACAACTTGAAAAGCTTTCATTTCTTCTTCGTTAGACAATAACGCCGTCGGTAAAGATTTTCTAATACCAGCCGTAAAACT
>CAMJAZ010000302.1 GCA_946403735.1 uncultured Selenomonadales bacterium | reverse complement strand
GAGGTATAGTTTTTATCAGCAGAAAACGGCTTAAAAAGAAAATGCAGACAATCGTTAAAAATAATGCAACTGGTAATCGCCAAATGACGCCGTATTCTTGAATCAGCGTTATGAGTATTGAAATTATATCATCGTGAAATCCCATAACTAAATCCATACCGAAAGTGGCGTTGAATTCTCGGTAGTACGGGAAACGCGCCATAAATAGTATGGAAAAAATTAGTGAGGCTATAATTCCAATGGCTAGTCGTAGTCGTGACGTTAAACCTATCAGCGTGACGAAGACAAATGATAATAGCGTAACTACGCCAGCCGTTTTTAAGCTTAAACGTATTCCAGCTAATTGTGCCAGCCAAATTTGCGAACTGTCAGTACCTGCGCTTATGTAGTCGGACATCATGAAGATGAACAATGCGCGGTAAATTTCCAGTAGCAACAATATGAAAACAAATATTCTGAAGTCACGTTGCAAGCCTGCAAAAAATCTTTTTAGAAATCTCAATCGCTTTATTGCTCCCTTCAGAATAGGCTTTTTTGAATTAAGAATTAAGAATTTTATCATTACGAATTACGAATTACGCATTGAAAATTACGAATTCCTAATTTCTAAATTTAGTGTTTCTTTCAGCAGGTCTCAAAACACTTTCATAAACCATACGGACGCCGTTAATTTCGTCCACAAGATAAATCGGTCGTCGCTTACTTTCATAAAAAATTTGTCCAATGTATTCGCCGATAATTCCAAGCGATAAAAGTTGCGTCCCGCCGAGAAAAAGCAGTACCGTCATTAACGTCGGGTAACCTGCTACGGGGTCGCCATAAATCAGCGCCATTATCAAAACGAAAATCATATAAGCGATAGCACCGAATGATACCATAAGCCCCAAAAAAGTCATCATTCTAAGTGGCGCCGTTGTAAAGGAAGTCATTCCTTTCATTGCCAAGTTGAACAGCGCAAAAAAATTCCAAGTCGTCGTACCTGCCGCACGCGGTCGAACTTCAAACGGAAATTCTTTTTTTCTGAAACCCACCCATGTGAAAAGTCCCTTTGTGAATCGCTGATTTTCTCGCATTAACCGTAACGCCTCAATACAGCGCTTGTCCAAAAGTCGAAAATCGCCAACGTCTCGTTGCATTTCGTACGACGTGCTGAACTTTTTCATCACCATGTAAAAAATATTTGCCAACGTCCGCTTAACAAATGTTTCACCTGCGCGGTCAATTCGCTTGCCGCAAACGTCGTCGTACCCTTCGCGCCAAAGTTGAATCATTTCAGAAATTTTTTCAGGCGGGTGTTGTAAGTCTGCGTCCATAATTATAACTGCGTCGCCGTCTGCGTAGTCAATGCCAGCCATCATTGCCGCTTCCTTGCCGAAATTTCGCGATAAACTCAAATAGCCTACCTCTTCATACTTTTCAGCAATTCCGCGCAGTTTTTCCAGCGTACCGTCGCGGCTACCGTCATTTACGAAAATATAATTAAATTCACAGTCGGAAATTTTCTGCAGATGTTTTTGCACTTCAGGATAAAAAAGGTCAATAACTTCCTCTTCGTTGTAGCAAGGTACAATAATCGTGATTTTATCCATTAAACAGCTCCGTCCAAGCCGAGAATTTTTGATACAAGCTGATTTCCATTTTGAAGTTGAAGAATTATTTCATTAATCTGCGCGGCAAGTCTTTTTATCGTGTCGTCAAGATAATAACTTTTATCGTAGTCAAAACTGATGATGTAACTGCCTTCGTCACAAAGATTGACTTCAATGTCAAGGCAATTTTCAGCGGCAGAATATTCGTCGGGAAGATCTACCACGTCAACGGTGGTCCCAGCGATTTTGTAGCCGCTACCGAATCCAAAATTCCGTTTCTGAAAAATAAAAGTTATCAAATTATCTTCAAGCTTTTTATTGTAGACAATATCTAAACTTTTGCGGTACTTGAGACCTTCAGCAGATTTCTTTTCAAGCCCTTCAAAAAATTTTTCTACGGTACAATCTTCCGTGAAGTCCCACGCAATGGGAATTTGTTCAATTAAAAGTCCCATAAGTCGAAGTTCCTGCGCGGTAGTCCTGCCGTTATGTACCCAGCTTATGAATGAACTTTTGGCATTGGCAAACTTTGCAACGGCAATCATCGTCGCGGCAAGAAAAAAATTTGTTTCGCTGAAATTTTTATCGGAAAAATATTCACGCGAAATATTTTTTACTTCGCATTCAAAATTTCCCGCCGTCAGCCTTTTATCTGTCGTAACGTCGAACGGCAATAAATGTTTTTTCGCGTCGAACTTTTTTAAAAGGTTCAGCCAGTATTGATGACCTTCATTTAAATCAGCTGGCGAATTTTTCATTTCCTCCAAAATATAATCGGCAAATTTTATCGGCTTGCGTTTAATCGGCTTGCCTTCGTAACGAATGCCAACTTCACGCCAAAACAAAATTGAAAAGGATGTACCGTCCATTATCGCGTGATAAAAATTCGCGTAACCGTACTTTGCAGTCGGCGTTTCAAAAATTCCGATTCGCCAAAGTTGATGATTTATGAATGGGTACGGTTCATTCAATTCTTTCAACAAAATTTGAAAATCTTCGTCAGAAATTTTTTTTATGGTAACGGGGGAATTTTCGCCATCAAATCTCTGAAAAATTTCTTTCGTGTCTGGATTAGTGACAAATCTGCAATGGAAAATGTCATGCGCATTGAGTACTGCGTTTACTGCGTCTTGCAACTTTTGCAGGTCAATCGAAGGTTCAAACTTCACCAATACGGTAAGGTTCATCATATTTGAATCTATTTTTTTAAAATTTGTATCGATAAGCCAACGTTGCATTGGTCGCAGTGGATAAAAAATTTTTTCAACTTCTTCATTCATAATTAAAAATTGCCTTCCAAAAAAATTTTAGTCAAGAATTTTTGATACCAGTTGTGTTTCATCTTGAAGTTTCAAAACTATTTCATCAAATATTGCCGCGTAATTTTTCATAGCATTTTCCGTGTAAGTACCGAGATAATATTCAAGCAAGATTGTATACGTGTCGTCGTCAATAAGGCAGACTTCAATGTTGAGATAATTTTCAGCGGCGTTATAGTCATTGTCGGGAACTTCAATAATTTCAGCTGGCGTACCGCCCAACTTTAAAGTACTGCTTACGTCGCCCAAAGTTTTCTTTTGAAACATAAACGTTATGGTTTCATCTTCAAGCTCT
>CAMJAZ010000301.1 GCA_946403735.1 uncultured Selenomonadales bacterium | reverse complement strand
ACAAAAATTGTTATCATACACAAAACGAAAACTGCAAACAAAGTGACAAAAAAACGCTTGTTCCATTGATTTTTGCCTGGCATTATGACGGCAATCCACAATATCACAAAAGTTAATATCAACACTGCGCCGCACGCAAAATAATAAAATTGCTCTACAGTCATTATTTTTCACCTTCCAAAGAAAATGGATAGCGAAGATTTTTTAATTGTGCTCTAACGCCTTCCGCTGTAATCGGCTTGAGTGTAAAACCACTTGCTCCCGTACTCCATGCTTCGAAGGAATATTCAACGTAAGCCGTCAAAAAAATTACGTTTGTTCGCGGATTTATCTCCAAAAATTTTTTGCAAAGGTCAAGCCCACTTGTTTTGCCAAGTTCAATATCCAAAAAAGCCAGCGCAATTCGATTTGCCTTCGCGTATTCTATCGCCTCCGAAGGTCGAGTAAAGCCTGTAATAATTGCGTTGGGCAAAACTTCCTCCAAAATTGGCAAAGCACCTGAAAGAAAAATTTTTCTGTCGTCAACCATAATGACATTGGGAGCGTCATCACTTTCTGCCGCAACTGAAAGCAACGTATTTACATCTGTATCAAGACATTGTGCAAGCCGATAAATCATCACCGCATCAGGCAGACGGCTACCACTTTCCCAGCGTGCAACAGTGGAACGCGTGACATACATTCGCTCTGCCAATTCACGTTGCGAAAGATTTTTTTCCGTGCGAATTTTTTTTAAAGTTTCTGCAAATAATATACGCATTTTTTTACTCACTTCTTTTTTGTAGTTTAACTATACCAAAACAAAAAAGCAAAAATATCTTTATGAATTTTGCGTGACATTTTGGAACACCTATTGATTGAAAAAATAAAAAATATGATAATAATGAACAAATTTTGAGATAAAATTCATAAATGAATTATATTTTTAGGAGGAACTTAAGTGAAAGCAGACAAAATTATAAAGAATGCAAAAATTTTCACGTCTGATAAAAACAAACTCAACGCGACGGCTTTAGCAATTAAAGACGGAAAATTTGTCTATGTCGGTGACGAGGCTGGACTTTCCAACTTTGAAGGCGAAGTTGTAGACTTAGGCGGAAAATTTGTAATGCCCACTATAGTCGATTCTCATGTACACGTTGCAATGGGCGTTATCTTTGAGTATTCCGATCCTGGATCTTATATCGAATGTAGCAATAAAAAAGAATGCATTGCCTTTATCGCCGATTATGTAAAGAAAAATCCTGGATTGAAACGTTACAGATTTTTGCTTGAACGTAAAAAGTTAAACGATGAACTTTTGACGAAAGATGATTTAGATTCAGTTTGCGCTGACAGCGAAATTGTCATTTTGGAAAGCGAAGGACATAGCGTCTGGGTAAATTCAAAAGTTCTTGCGTTGCACGGAATTACTGATGAAACACCTGATATTGTTCCCGAATTAAGTTACTATGTACGTGATGCGGCGGGACATGTTACAGGAAATATGTTTGAAGGCGCTGAAATGGCGATTCTTTTAGATAGTAGCAATGAATTGACTGATGAACAAATTGAAAAGGCACTCCTGCGTTGGATTGATTACAGCGTAAAGGAAGGCGTAAGCGTTGTATTTGACGCAGGCACGCCAAAAGCCGATGCTTTCCATGAACGTTGCTATAAAATCTTGTGCAAACTTGATAAAGAAGGACGCCTTCCAGTTTATGTTGACGGTTGCTTTGCGATAATGGATCCGCGTGACATTCCAAACGCTATAGAAACAGTTACGCGCTACAATAGCGAATACAACACGGAACATTTGAAAGTTCATACGCTTAAAATGTTTATGGACGGCACGCTAAAAATTCATACCGCCGCAATGGTTACGCCCTATGCCGATACAAACACAAAATGTACAACTCTTATCAACAAAGAACAGGTGAAAGAATTGCTCCTCAAACTCAATGAATTGGGCTGGGATTTGCATGTTCACGCCGTTGCTGAAGCCGCGTCGCGTGTTGTGCTTGACGGTGTTGAATTGGCAAGGGCTGAACTTGGTGACAAATTCCGCGTGAAAGTAACCTGCGCACATTTGGAAATTCAAGATGACGCTGACTTAGAACGTTTTGCAAAACTCGGCGTCATTGCAAATTATACTGTTTGGTGGCACGCTGGAACGATAAGCGGAGATAATTACGACGAATATTTAACTTTGCTCGGCGATGACCGCATTAACAAGATGTATCGTTGCAAAACTGTTTGGGATACTGGCGCACTTGTAACTTGGTCAAGTGATAATATTTCGTATGGTGATTTTATGACGTGGAGTCCGTATCTTGGAATGGAAGTTGCTATGACGCGCAAAATTACCGAAAAGACAAAGGCATCTCCACATAACAGAAGTTCTAAAGAATTTCCTGCCGCCTGCGAAAAAATGAATATTGAAGAAATGATTTTAGGCTACACCATTAACGGCGCAAAACAACTTGGCATTGATTCTTCAAAAGGTTCAATCGAAGTCGGCAAAGACGCTGATTATTTGGTCTTCAATGAAAATCTTCTCGATACGCCGCCCGAAGGCTTAAGTTTCCAAATGCCTGACGAAGTTTATTTCAGCGGCAAGAAAATGAATTGATTCGGCGATTCTAATGAAAAAATTATTTACGCTTGATGATTTTATAACTGCCTTTATTTCGGCAATCGGTTATGGATTGAGCTTTGAAATTCCCAAAATTCTCGGCTGGGCAATGTGGCAGTGCGGACTTTTTTGTATGCTTGTCGGCGGCGTACTTGACATGACTGCAAGGAAAATCGTTTTCAGTCAAGCCGTTCAAAGTAATCCCGTGACGAAGAAATTAATTGTTTTCGTGTTTATTCTCGTCTTTCTTGTAGGTCAATATATTGCAATGGGATTAACGGAATTGTCTATGTACGATTATTTGTTTCAACAGTATTTGTACATAATCATTCCTGCCGTTTTAGGTGTTGCATTCAGCATGATAGTTCGTTGGTATCGTGTTCGTAAAGTTCGCAAGCGTTACGGCGACGGTAGCAAGGGCTTTTTATATGACGATGTACTAAAACGTGATGAGGTTGAAGACTGGAATAAGCAGAATAAGCCGATTAAAGGCGAATATGATAAAAAACTTGCAGTGAAAACTAAAACTGGTGTATACGTCGGTTACGAAGAAGAAAAAGTTCTTATTTATGAAGGAATACCTTATGCAAA
>CAMJAZ010000300.1 GCA_946403735.1 uncultured Selenomonadales bacterium | reverse complement strand
ATGTATTTGAAGTGCGTGAACATTTCCTTAATCATATGGGACGTTTCTTCCTCCGTCGCAAAATCGGCGTAGAAAATTTTGTCCAACTTCTTTTTAAGCGGCGGTTCAATTTTGTATTTGCCCGTCGTATTTAATTGCGTCATAAAGCGTTTAACTTGGTCGGTGTGTCCTGCCTCGTGATAAAGCAGACGTTCAAGGTTGCTGGAAATTAAAATGTCCATTGAAGGGCTAATCGTTTTATGAAATTCGCGGTTGCGATTGTAAATGCCCGTACGGAAAAATTCTGTCAAAACATTGTTGACGTTCGACGCGCAGATTAAACGCTTGATAGGAAGTCCCATTTTTTTGGCGTAGTAAGCGGCTAAGATGTTGCCAAAATTGCCAGTCGGTACAATGACGTTGACTTGGTCGCCGAGATTGAGTTGTTTAGCTTTGATAAATTCCGCGTAAGATGAAAAGTAGTAAACAATCTGCGGTGCAAGACGCCCCCAGTTGATTGAATTGGCTGAACTTAATTTTATGTTCGACGCGGCAAGTTGTTCACGAATTTTTTCATCGCTAAAAATTTTTTTAACGCCGTTTTGTGCGTCATCAAAATTTCCATTAACCGCCGTGACATTGACATTGCCGCCAGTCTGCGTGACCATTTGCAAGCGCTGAATTTTACTGACGCCGCCGTTTGGATAGAACACCATAATTTTAGTTTGCGGTACGTCTGCGAATCCAGCTAACGCCGCCTTGCCAGTATCGCCAGAAGTTGCCACTAAAATTAAAATTTTCTTCGTCTCACCAGTTTTTTTAAGTGCGTATGTCATAAGGCGCGGCAAAATTTGTAGCGCTAAATCTTTAAAAGCGTAAGTTGGACCGTGCCAAAGTTCAGCAACGCCGATAGGAAATTTTGGGTGTTGCGGGTCTTGTACCAAAATTGACAGCGGAACTTTCTTTTGATTGTCAAACCAGTTATAGGCAAGTTCGGCGCATTCAAAAAGTTCGTCGGCAGTGTAGTCAGTCAAAAATTTTTGCAGAATAATTCCTGCGCGTTGAGTATATGATTTTTCGACGAGTTCGCCAATTTCTTCCAACTTCATTTTCGGAATTGATTCAGGTACGAAAAGTCCACCGTCGGGCGCTAAACCTTGCAGGATAGCTTCAGCCGAATTTACTGGCGCAATTTTTGAACGTGTGCTGATATATTTCAAAAAAGTTTTCTCCTTTCAACATTGCAAAAAGTTTTTGTGTTATAATTTGTGAATTATAATCTTAAAACAATGAAAGGGTCAAGGTTTAATGAATTAAGAATTAAGAATTAATCAATTAGGAATTAGGGATGAAAAGTTTTGAAAGTTTATCCTATCAATTTAAACGTCGAAAATAAAAAGTGCGTCGTAGTTGGCGGCGGCAGTGTTGCGTACAGAAAAATTTGCGGCTTACTTGACGCTGGCGCGGTAGTCGAAGTCATTGCGCCTGAAATCTGCGCGGAAATTGTAAAACTTGTTGACGCAGGGCAAATTATTTTGATTCGTGAAAAATTTTCAGCAGATAAAATTTCTGACGGACTAATTTTAATTGCGGCAACTGATGACGTTGAAGTTAATCGAATTGCCGTTGAAACTGCGCGGTCGAAAAATTTTTTAGTCAACGTTGTTAATGATTCGGACGGAGATTTTACTGTACCGTCGAAAATTCAGCGTGACGAATTTTTATTGACGGTATCGACTGGCGGAAATTCTCCAGCGTTTTCAAAATTTGTACGTGAAATGTTGGAGTCGGAATTTGATTCAAAATTCGGCGAAGGCTTAAAAATAATTGCCGAACTTAGACGCGAAGTCAAAAAAATTTTGCCCGATGATAAAGCGCGTACAAAATTTTGGCGCGAATTTTTGACGCCAGAAATTTGGCAATTGCTTAAGTCAGGCAAACTTGATGATTTGAAAAAAATTCTAAAAGCTAAAATGGAGGTGAAGTAATGTTGATTGTTATAAACATTATCGGAATTGCTGTATTTTTGGGAATCGCAATACTTTTGTCAAAAGACAGGAAGGCGATAAATAAAAATGCTATGGCGCGACTTTTGGCATTAAATATTTTCGTCGGCTGGTTTTTAATCTCATTCCCTATTGGCAGAGAATTTATTGTCATAGCAGCGGCGGCTTTTACGTCAATAATCAGCATTGCTTACGAAGGAATTGCCTTTGCTATTCCCAACTGGGTCAACGTACCGCAAATGAATTTTGTTACTGGTGCGCTTATGCCGTTGCTTATGATTGTGCCATTTTTCGACATTTTAAATTACTTCGGGATTATGCCGTTTATCATAAAATGGATTGGACGCGCTTTAAGTTTTATAACGGGAATGCCGAAGTTTGAATCATTTTTTGCCGTCGCAATGGTCGTACTTGGTAACCCTGACGTTCAAGCCGTCACTGCAACGCAACTGAAACAAATTTCTAAGCAACGTTCAGTTGTCATTGCCATAATGTCAATGAGTTGTGTTTCAGCCGCGATTGTCGGCAGTTACATTCAAATGATGCCTGCAGAATTTGTATTGACTGCTATTCCGCTAAACGTCATAAATGCACTTATGATCGCGCACATTTTGTATCCCGTGCAAATTTCGGCGGAGGAAGACAACGTCACTTCCGTTGACACCAATATAAAAAAGAAAATTTCATTCTTCGCATTTCTAAGCAATTCGATTATTGGCGCGGGAAAATTAGTTTTCATCGTGACGGTAATGGTAATTGCTTTCGTATCGCTGGCAAAATTAGCTAACGCGGCGCTTGCGATAATTCATCCTGCCGTAAGTTTAGAATCAATTCTCGGCGTCATAATGTTTCCATTTGCGTGGTTTCTTGGATTGGAAAGCGGCGAAGCATTTCAACTGGCGGAATTTATGGGTACAAAGTTAGTGACGAATGAATTTGTTGTGATGTTGCAAGCACAGCCGTTAATGGAAAATTTTAGCCGCCATATGCAATGCGTGTTGACAGTCTTTATTACAAGTTTTGCAAATTTGGGGACGGTCGGAATATTGGTTGGCACTTTCAGGGGCATTGTTGACATTGAAAAGAATGAATTAATTTCACAAAACGTAAAATTTATGATTTTATCGGGGATAATCGTTTCACTTATGAGCGCTGGAATTGCAGGGCTTTTCGCGTGGTGATGAAGTTTATAGCTAAAGGTCATTGCAAAATTAATCTTTATAGATTTT
>CAMJAZ010000299.1 GCA_946403735.1 uncultured Selenomonadales bacterium | reverse complement strand
TGAAAACGCCGTATCTTTCAGCTGATTGACTGTGTAGTCAACAGATTCTTGAATTGGTACGACGGCGTAGTTACAGCCAAGATTTTTAGCAAGTTGTTCACTCAAACTTTTTGTCGTAGCTGAATTGAAGACACTGGGCATATTGACAAGGTAAACATTTTCCGCGCCTAAAATTCTTGTATAAAGCGCGGCGGCAACTGCTGAATCAATTCCGCCAGAAATTCCGATGACGACTTTTGAAATTTTAATTTGCTCAAGAAATTTTTCAATGCCGTAGAAAAGTGCGCTATAAATTTCGTCAATCTCTTCATTATCGGCAAGTTCAAGCGTGGGAATGTTATCGACTTCATCAAGGTCAATGACGCTCAAATTTTCTTCGTAAGGTTCAATGCCGTGAACAATTTCGCCGCGTGAATTGTAAACCGTACTGTTGCCGTCGAAAGTATAAATAACTTTGCCGCGATTTTGAATGCCGACAGCGTTGACGTAAACTATTGGACAGTTTGAAGAACGCGCCTCTGCAGAAAGTTTTTCATCATGAATTTTTTCTAGACCAACTCTGAAAGGCGTTGACGCAATTTCTACGCGAAAATTTAAGTTGCGAAAATAATTTTTCGGCTGAACAAGTTTACCTCTACGCGCAACTAAAATTTCACCGTCGAAGTTGCCAAAAATTATCGTGATTTTTTTACTTGCGGCAATAATTTTTTCATTGCAAAATTTACAATCACTTACAAAACTTTCACGGTTTAAGTTATCGCCGATAAAACTTCCCGATACAGCCATTGCGGGAAAAATTACAACGTCGGCACTTTGACTTTTAGCGCGTTCCACGAAGTTTAAAATTTTTTCAGCATTAGTAGCTGGTTGACCCGCCGCAATTTCAATTTGAGCTAATGCAACTTTCAAAGATTTTCTCTCCTCGTCCAAAAAATTTAAATTGATTATGATATGTAAAAAAAATTTCCTTAATGAAAACTTTTCATCGAAGGAATTTAATTTTTCATCAAAGCTAATCCAATCGCGCAGGCGATTATCCCTGTTGAAAATGTCAGAATGATATTTAATACGGCTGAAAAAATATTTCCACTTTGAAACAAATTCACCGTCTCTATGGAAAATGAAGCTAACGTCGAAAATCCGCCTAAAAGTCCTACCGCGAAAAATATTCTCAAAACTTCAGATGTTTCATTTAACTTGCCGCTGAAAAAACCTGCTACAATTCCTATAGCCAAACAACCAAAAATGTTTACAATCAACGTTCCAATCGGAAAATTTCCAAACCTACCAACCAGTAACGAAGTCACAAAGTACCGCAACATTGCGCCAAGTCCGCCGCCTAAAAATACTGCAAGATATTTTATCAATCTTTACACCTTCAAAAATTTTAGCTGTACAAATTCAGCTTATTAACTTTTTTTCTGCAAACGTTTTCTGTAATCGAAAATCATATCAAATAGCCCAGTGAACGCAATTATTTCTAGGAACATAAAATTTAAAATCACTACCACAAAAATTATTCTGCGTACAAATTTTGAAATGTTGTACCTATCAGCGATGAATGATAACAGCGATAATCCCTGCGTCAAGCCGATTAATGCCACGAAGAATAGCGCGTTTACTGATATAAAATGAAGTCCGCCAGCTTGCCAAGACTCACTCCAATAAATTCCTAGCGCCGCAAATGCCGCTAAATATAAAAAGGCTATTGGAAATCTCCACTGCGCGAATGGCGGCAACGGTTCAGCAAATTTCATCTTTAACTTTTTGAAAATCCACTTCGCTATACAGTAACTGCCCACCGTATTTATCAGCGCCACGAAAAATAAAATTATCGGCGTCAACAGTCCAATCAATCGCGCTATTGGCTCAATCATAGTTTTTGAGTAGCCGATAGTTTCAGGGTCGACGCCCATTTCTTCATAAAATTTAAATGATTGGTCGAATGATTCACGAATTATTTGCATATTTTCGCCGATTAAGTCAACGCCCATTATTGCCATAAACATAACTAACATGACAATCTGCGCGGCGAATGACATAGCTAAAGTTGGCACTAAACATTTCACGGCGTTAAATCCACGTCGTAAACATTCACCAAGTACAAGTCCGCATAAGCTGAAAGATAGCGCAATTCTTATTGAAAGGACGGGTCCCATAAACATTAACAATAAAATGAACGACGCCACTACTGCCGCCATACCGAATTTCATACCGTGCCGCACCGTTAAAACTACAATCGGTATTGGGCAGAAAAATTCTATCACCAAGCCGACGATTGGCAGATAAACTGACGCTAAACCTAATATTGCCGTAAGCGCCGCCATTAAGCCGCCTTCAACTATCGGCGTAACTTTACTATTCATTGTTGCTCCCAAATACGAATTTATCAACAGCTTGTGCAAAGCCGTCGTCTTCACAAAGTCCCGTTACAACGTCGCAGGAATTTTTAACTTCGTCCGTACCATTGCCCATTGCAACGCTTGTCCCAGCCGCCAGCAACATCGGTAAATCGTTATCAGAATCGCCAATCGCCATAACTTCTGCGCGGTCAACACCTAATTTTTCAGCAAGAATTTTAACTGCCGATGCCTTCGACACATTGGGACAAATTATTTCAGTGAAAATCGGCGTGGACTTCGTAACTTCAATTTTATCGCCGAAAAAATTTTTCAATTCAGCAATACGTTGCAAAGTTTCTTCAAGGTTATCGGCAATGCTCAACATTTTGCAGACGTGTGAAGTTTTCGCCTTCATACCGTCCCATCCGATAACGTTAGCTTGAACTTTCTGATTAGTTTCGTAAAACTTGGCGTAATCGTTATATGCGGGAATGTACAAGTTATCTTCGCTGTAATTTTGCAGATACCAGCCGCGCTTTTCGTAAAAGTTAGTAAGTTCGACGACAATATCTTCAGGCAAATATTCAGCGTGAATAATTTTTCCGTCAACAGATTTAATCAATGCGCCGTTGTACGTGATAATCGGCACGTTTACGCCTAATTCTTTTGCAATCGGCAAGGCGGCACGGTACATTCTGCCCGTAGCAATGGTTACAGTAATTCCTGCGTCCGCCATACGTTTAACTGCGTCGATATTCCGCGCAGAAATTTTTTTACCTGGCGCTAAAATTGTTCCGTCAATATCGCTAACAAATAATTTTACACTCATTCTACTTCCTACTTCCTACTAACTATATTTTTTATCGCGCAGGAGGAAAA
>CAMJAZ010000298.1 GCA_946403735.1 uncultured Selenomonadales bacterium | reverse complement strand
GTTTATAGTTTTCATTTTCCTTGCATTGTGGTTCATTTTTAGTATAGCTCAAAAATTTTGTCCTTGAAGTATTGCTGACGAACGTTATATAGACCGAAATTATAGAGACAGTTACTGAAAAAGCAGAGTTCACGAAGTTGAAAATATTCTTTCTTGGTCAAGTGACGAATCACATTTATTTGAGTAATTTTCACTGGTTCGCCTCCTTTCGGCGCTATTGTAATATAAAAACAAGCGGGCGATTCATCCCCCACCTACGCTACGCTTAGAGGTGGGGGTATTCTCGCCTTATTTGGATAAAAAATAATTCTTAATTCTTCATTCTTAATTCTTAATTCAAACTGGCTCCTCGTGTGTCCAAGTCCAAAATCAACGCGCTTGACTGTACGTCGAACTTTTTGAAGGTGTGAACCATTTCCGCCGCAATGTCATTTTCAAGCCTTCTATTTGCCGCTGAAAATGCTATAAGGCTAGGACCTGCTCCGCTTAGTACAACGCCCAACGCGCCAGCTTTTTTTGCCGCCGTGAAGACTTCCTCCATACCTGGCACTAATTTTGTACGGTACGGCTGATGTAAGGCGTCGTCAAAGGCGATTGATAAAAGTTTTTCCTTACCTTCGATTAACGCGGCGACTAACATTGACGCTCGGCTAACGTTGAAGATAGCGTCTTTTAGCGGTACAGTTTTAGGCAAAACTTGACGCGCTAATTTTGTCGACAGTGGAAAATCTGGTACGGCGACGATTAATTTCAATTTTATTTTTGGCAGGAAAGAATAAGTCTGTACCAAATTTTTATCAACGACGCTGACGGTAAAGCCGCCGAAAATTGCAGGTGCAACGTTGTCGGGATGACCTTCAATTTCCGTTGCAAATTTTAAAATATCGTTGCGCGTGAAGTGATTGTCGACCGCCGCGTTAGCGCCAATTAAACCTGCAACGATAGCCGCCGCGCTTGAACCAAGCCCACGTGACATTGGCACGCGATTATTCATAGAAATTTCCGCGCCTTGAAATTTTTCTGCCGCACCAGCTCGTTCAAGTACAAGCCGCGCAGATTGCCATACGATATTTTTTTCATCGTTGGGGATTGTATCCGCGCCTTCGCCAACTGCTGAAATGTTCAAGCGCTTTTCCTCAAGGAAAGTAAATTTAAATTCGTTGTAAATTGTCGCCGCAAGTCCTAAACAGTCAAAGCCTGAACCACAATTCGCGGAAGTTCCTGGCACTTTCACTGTAATAGTATTTTTCGCGGACGAAGTTTCATTGTCCATTTTCTCACCAGTATTTAAAATCAAAAATCGTAGCCCCAAGAAAAAATATCGTCAACCTTTACGTATAAGTCGTCGAAGATTGAAACTTTAATTTCAGGTTTATAGGCGGCTTTTTCTTCGTCGTCAAAAGTCGCCCATTCATCCTCATCACATTTAAAATATTCGTGTTCAAATTCAAATTTTCCGTCACGCAAAATGTAAACGGTAACGCTTTTAGCCCAAGGATCAACAATCCAATATTCTTTGACGCCGTTTGATTCGTAAACGTCTTTCTTAATAGTCAAGTCATTTTTTTTAGTGGAGCGTGAAAGTACTTCGACGACCATATCGGGCGCACCGTTAATAGAGCCTTTCCAGTTCATAATTTTTTTATTTTCGGTAGTAATGACTGTCAAGTCAGGTCTGAAAAGACTGCCGTCGGGAAAGTGAACGTCAACATCATCGGTAAAAACATAGCCACATTTATTTTTGTCAACATAATTAAAAATTCGAGCAGATAACCTCATTACTATTCCACTGTGATTAAGATACGCCATTGCCGACATAATTTTTTCACCACCAATAATTTCATACGGGCTATAAAACAGCGCGTCGTTAAGCATTTCAATTCATCTCCTTTCTTATCAATTAAAAATTTTAAAATTTTTTCGCCGAATTATTTTTAACTTCATTCAATACATTTGCAACATTCAACGCTAAAAATTCGCAGGCTTTCGGTACAAAATGCGTAGCGTCTTGATAAGCTTGCAGTGGAAAATTTTTTGTTATGGCGTACAAATCGTGAACTAAGCCGCCGTTCCTTAAAATTATTTCGCGGGCAACGTCATTATATTTTTCTATGTCGGCATTGCTACGATAAAAAACTTTTTTATCAAAGCGCCCCTCCAATACTGGCGTTGACGTAGCAAAAATAATTTTAGCCTGTGAAAATAAATATTTCAAGCGATTAAATGTTCGTTCAATCAAATTTCCGTAGTCACGCAACGACGTCTGCGGTTCATCACCAAAAATTCGTACAACGTCCCAAAGTCCATTATTCCAGTAAACAATTTTAGTATCGCTTGACCATTTTAAATCGCGTGACCATTCATAAAGCGCCCTGAAAGTGTATGCAACGAATCGTCCATTTTCGGGTGGGTAAAAAATTTTCATCGTATCGCGAAGAATAAATTTTACAATTTCCCTGTAACTTAAGCTGATACTGTCACCGAGCAATAAGGCAGAAAAAGTTTTGTCATTTAAATTTGCGTCATTCATAGTTAATCCCTTCACGGCAAATTAAATTTATTTCTGATCATAAAGTCAAACTTTTCAACGTCGCTAAGTTCTTCATTGCTTTGATAAAGTTGGGTACTGAAAAATCTTTTCAGCTTAGGATTAAGCCACTCTCTACCGTCTGCGCGGACGCGGTTTCTAATATCAGCATAGGTGACTTTCGTAGAATGTGGAATAGCGCCTAAAGTCAACCATACGTGCGCATTGTAACAATGAGCGATTGAGCATTTACCGACAGGGAAAGTTGGGAAGTCTGATTCAGGATTTGCGAAAACGTCGCCTAAACTTCTGCCGCAATAGCAAGGTAGCGCCATACCTGTACACAAATTTATATTTGCTGACCAAATTCCCGCGTAGCAAAATTCTTCCTGCCGCTTACCAAAAATTTTTTTCTTGTAGTCAAACATTTGAGAATCAAACTGACCCCAAATTTTATAGTATTCATCTTTAGGAAGTTTGCTTAAAATTTCAATGCCTGCCGTTCTATCATCGCGTGCAATGGTAATGTGCGGCAGTGCGCCGAAATTTTTCAAGGAAAAATCTTTCACTTCGTCAATGTACGGTATAAGTTCGTCACTCGGCGTAATTTCGACGTTAGCTGATGCGCCTGCGTCCCAAATTGCATTGACATTGCGTGCGAAAAGATCAAGCATATTTCTTTTTTTCAATTCAAG
>CAMJAZ010000297.1 GCA_946403735.1 uncultured Selenomonadales bacterium | reverse complement strand
TTTTACGTTGCCTTCGTCAATTACGTTTAACTTGTCGAGCGCAGGCGAAAATAGATTGTACGTTTGAACTTTGACTTCATCTTCAATACCTTCATCGTTGTATACGCCGATTAAAATATTTTGATAAGCTTTAATGCCCATAAAAATTTCACCGATATTACCAAGCGGAACTTCGACGACTTCGCCATTTTCGGTTTCAGGTTCTTCATAATGTTCAAGCAATTTATTTTTTGTCGCCGCGCAGAAGTCAATTTCAATCGGATATTGTTCGGCGTACAGATTATTTTTGAGAATGTACACGGCGGGGTATTCATCAAGGATAAAACTTTTCATCAGCAAAAATTCTTCGTAAGTTATGAACTGCCGATTGTTCATCACGATATTCATGAAAAAATATTGCGCTGGTTTTTCCGCCGCCGACTCAATATTCACGTTAAAATTTTTGTCGACGAAGTTTAGCGGAATGCCTTTCAAGACGACAATATTTTTTTCAGCAGCAGGAAGATTTTTAATTTTTTCGCGAACATACTTTGCAAACAAATTTTCATTCATTTCAATACCTCATAAAAAATTTTAATCCCAAAAATCTTTCAATTTTTTACTGCGGCTGGGATGGCGAAGTTTATTTAGCGCCTTAGCTTCAATCTGCCGAATGCGTTCACGTGTCAAGCCATAATTTCTTCCAATTTCTTCAAGCGTATGTTCCCTGCCGTCATAAAAGCCGAAACGTAACATTAAAACTTGCTTTTCGCGAACAGTCAGCGTATCAAGCGCATTTGCAATACTTTCTGTTAAAATTTTTTCTTCAAGTACGTCATAAGGCGAAGGCGCGTTGCGGTCTTCAACAAAATCTTTAAGCTCTGAATCAGCTTCTTCACCTACTGGCACGTCAAGCGATACAATGTTCAAATAAGTATCGCGCAATAAAAATAATTCGCGTATGTCGTCGGTTGAAGTTTTCATCTCTTGGGCGATAAGTTCAAGCCGCGCAGAAAAATTTTCTTCATGAAAACTGAATTGGTTGTCCAATTTATTAACTTTAGTTATTGATTCAAATAGATGAACGGGCAGACGGATAGTAAATCCTGTATCGTAAATCGCCCGCGCTATGGCTTGCTTAATCCACAAAACGGCATAAGTACTGAATTGAGTTTCTTTGCTAAAGTCAAATCTTTCAACCGCTTTAAGCATTCCAAGCGTACCTACTTGCTCTAAATCTTCAAGGGTGAAATTATGCTTGAAAATTCTGTCGTAACGTGTCGCATACTTCAAGACAAGTCGCCGATTTTTTACAAGTAAATCGTGTAGCGCTTGCCTATCGCCATTTTGCGCCAATCGTACAAGCACGGTATTTGTCGCGTCAATTTCATAATCTTTGTGCGGAATAATATTTTCTGGTTGAGACGGAGAATTTTTTTCAGTTGGCAACTCAATCTGCGCGGTAACTTTTTCGTCGACAAGTTCAATATCTGACGCGGCAAGAATAGCTGTGACTTTGTATTGATCGCGCCTTTCAAGGTGTGAAAAAATTTCGTCGAACTCATCATAAGTCAACTGCATATTTTCAAGATACGGTGTAACAGCCGCCAAAACATAATCGACAAATTTAAAATCTTCCTGCGTCGAAGTTTCTTTTTCTTCCACAAGAAAAATTTTTAGTTCGTCAATCAAAAAGTCTGCTATCAAATATTTTTCTTTTTCCGATAGCATATAAAAAATTGCGTCTAACTCATCCCAAGTTAGTTGATTGTCCACTAAACAAGGCGTTATCATTTTTAAAATTTTTTCTTTATTCATACGTCGCCTCCGCATAAAATATTCTGAAAATATTGTAGCCTTTTTAAAATTCAAAGGCAACGTCTAAATTTAAATTTTGTGGACAATAAATAAAATTTGTGCTAAACTTTTTAAACTTAATTTTTCGGACGTACGTTTTAAGACAGAAAAATTTTTTGAAAAATAAATTTATAGGAAGATTTTAATTGCAAAAAATAATAGGAGTAAGATTTAAAAAGGCTGGAAAAATTCATCTGTTCGATCCTGGTGACGACGAAATACAAGCAGGCGATTCAGTGATTGTCGAAACGTCACGCGGGCTAGAATGCGGCGACGTTGTGATTGGTGTACGTGAACTACCACAAGCTGAAAATCCCGCAGGTTTCACGCCAACGCTACGAAGAATCCACCGTAAAGCTACGAAGGCTGATTTAGCGCGTGTTGCAGATAATCATCAACGTGAGCAGGAAGCACTTTTAATTTGTGAAGAAAAAATCGCTGAACATAACTTGCCGATGAATTTAATCGGCGTGCGCTACACTTTCGACATAAATAAAATAATTTTTTATTTCACGTCGGACGGGCGCGTTGACTTTCGCTACTTGGTACGCGATTTAGCCTACATCTTTAAGACGCGAATTGAACTGCGGCAAGTCGGAGTTCGTGAAGAGGCTAAAGCATTAGGCGGCGTTGGCTGTTGTGGACGAAAACTTTGTTGCTCATCATTTTTAGGGGACTTCGCGCAGGTCTCCATTCGTATGGCGAAGGAGCAAAATTTATCGCTCAATCCTACGAAAATTTCTGGCATTTGTGGGCGTTTGCTATGTTGCTTGAAGTTTGAAAGCGAATATTATCACGAATGCTATATGAAAAGTCATCCAATGTTTGAACCAACTGTCAATGACCGCGTAATTTTGGACGAAGGCGGCGGACGTGTTATCGCAGTGAATGCTTTGAAAAAAGTTGCTACCGTACTGCTGGATACGAAAAAAACTGTTACGGCAAATTGGGAAGATATTATGCCAGCTGACGGCGAAGTCAATGTAAAATTCCCTGACGATGAACCGCAAACTTTGAATGACGATGAATTTAACGTTGAACCAATCAGCGAAAATACGCCCGATGAAAATATTTCTGCTGAAAATAAATTTGCTGAAAGTAAGCCTACGTATGCTAAAAATTTTGGACGGAAAAATTTTAATCGCGATGATAATTCTGCTGTTGATGAAAAAAATGACGAAGATAAACGCCCATGGATAAATCGTCCACGTAAACCGCGCCGTCCTCGTGGAAATTTTAAAGGTTAGAGGAGCTAAAAATTTTGCGTCAAGGTGAACGAATTGATGACTTGATGAGGTCGGGACGAAAAATCATTCAACGCGACAAAGAATTTTGTTTCGCAATGGATTCCGTTTTAATCGCGCACTTTCCAAACTTTAAGCGGCGTTTCAAAGTTTTAGACTTGGGAACA